>JANOXZ010000300.1:0-1674 GCA_031418695.1 Synechococcales cyanobacterium VAR_35_metabat_10 | reverse complement strand
GGTCATGCTTTAGCTGTGCGCTCTGTAAATAAGCTCGTTATCGAAATTAATCCATTTAGCAATCCACTATTATTGTGGGCGATCATGGGAACAATTATATTGCAGTTGGCGGTGGTTTATATCGCTCCATTGCGATCATTTTTTGGTACCCATCCCTTGAGTTTATTTGAGCTGGGAGTCTGTTTTAGTTGTAGCTTACTGATATTTCTCTGGGTTGAAGGAGAAAAGTTATTTGTGCGGTGGTTTCGTTCTAAAAGTTGACAGTGGTAATTGCCATAACTTATTGACTAATTTTTGGACTCAACATGCTTAGCAAAATTATTTAAGATGCTTTGCCAGCCCTGGCGCTGTTGTTCTGCCTCGTTTTGAGACTCGGCTTCAAATATTTCTTCTACTTTTACACCATTTTCAACGAGTGAAAACTCAATTACTACCGATCGCCCATCCGCCATAGAATACTCAATTAGTTGATTCTTAATTACTTTTAAAAATATTCCGCTAAAGTCAAAGCCCATGCTCCCGTCTTTTGCTTCCATTCTAGAGGAAAAGGTTCCTCCCTCACGCAAGTTAACTGTGCTCTCAGTAGTATGCCAATCTTCAGATGCTGCATTCCACTGTTTGATGTCTTCCGGGTTGTTCCATGCAAGCCAGACGGTATCTAAGTCAGACTTGACAACAGTTTCAATACTGATTTTCATTTCTAAATCTCTAAAAGCTTGAGTTTTTCTGAGTGAGAGTGTGACGGGTCGCTTAATCAGCGAAGATCGACTTGGCGACAACCCAATTATATTGTATTGGTCTGTGAATTAAGTCTACTGCCTGAATCCGTAAATCATACCCTCGCAACAATTGTATCCCAACCAGCAGCACGGTTTCTGACTCATTGATGTCGATCATGTGATACTGCCCATCCCAGATTACAACTGCAATATAAGATTCGGTTTAAATATTGCCAACTAGTTTTAGTCGGACTATTGCTGAGTGCATCGCCGTCAACCGTCGCACAATTTGGTCGATCTCCAAATCTAGAATACTATAGTCGATGACTGCTTGACGAGTTGGTGTATTGCCTCTATCGATTGTTAGTTCGCTTATACGGGCTGTTCGCAATGCTTGTAAGTGTGGTTGAATTCTTCTCAGCATTGCTTCCAAATCAGGCAAAGGGGGTGGGATGATTTCCTGCTCGACCGCATCAGCCAACTGGTCTAGTACTAGCGAAACTTGGCAGACAAAGGTTGCTAATTCAGGCAAAGGTAGCGTCAATCTAAAGTGTTCGAGATGTACGGATAAGACCGTGATGGCACTAGTAAAACGTCCTAAATATGCGAGCAGCGTCATACCTGGTTCTACCAACTCTGGGTGCATTTTCGGTTCGCGGAGCAATCCTTGGAATGAGGCTTGGGCATTACCGATCGCCAGTCCAGTTTGTCGCCGTTGAGCAATAATCTTCGTATCATACTCTGTTGTCCCCTGGTATACAGCCATCACATCACTAAAGTAGCTTTGGGACTCTCTTAGAGCAGTAGCGAGTTGACGGGGGAACCGATCGCGCTCCCAATTTGGCCAGATAAAGTAATGACTGCCAAACGCCAATCCCGCTCCAATTAAGGTATTCAACACGCGAATCTCGGCAAATTGCCAACCTGTAGAGTTACTTGTATCGGTAATCAACAA
>JANOXZ010000299.1:0-3644 GCA_031418695.1 Synechococcales cyanobacterium VAR_35_metabat_10 | reverse complement strand
TTTTGCTGAATCAGCACCTAAAACCATTGTCTGTAGGGTCTTGATGACGAAAGACTCGTACTGTTTTTTGCGATCTTCCTTTGACTTGGCGCTCAGATGCTCCATTCTCGATATGCGGGGGAATTCCAGCACGTTCAAGGCATCATGGAAAACGTCAACATAGTCCCCGCCCATCTGCCGGGTATAGTCTTGGAAAGTCGATGATTCATCTGACGGCGGGCGATCCATGATCGTTACTGGAATCATGGCTAGTATTGCCCGATAAATGATGAAGGCAACTTTCATCGATTTACCCGATCGAGTCTCCCCAAATAAAGCGGTGTGCTTCATTGGGTAGAAAGGATTCCAGATGTAAGGCGATCCAGTATCATCTGCAATGTACTCCAGACCCTCATCGTGCAGAGGAGCAGTATGGAGGCAGGGGAAGTAGCTTGCTACCAAATCCGCCCGTTCTCGATCGCGCCTGTCGCCTCTAATATCCACTCCCAAAGCTTTGGAGTAGTAAGGCAGTGCTTGAATCCATGTGAGGTCAGCCGTATCTACTTCTTGATACAGTTCTGCGGGTGCGGAGAAGAGTGAAGTCAATTCAGATCCTGCTGCTCGTGCTGCATCCAAGCTATCGCAGTAAGAAAGAATTGCTATAGCGACGTTCATGATTGGCTCTCCCTTGAAAAGCTGCTTCTCGGTTTCGATCGCTTCCTCCATCAAGATCGTGCCTCGGGGATCTGGCATTCCGTCTTTCTTTTTGTTCTTGGTTCTGGCTTTGGCCTCCTTGATCAAGTCTTGGTTGTTTACTGCTACTTCTAATTCAGGAGCCTTTGAAAACTCCACCACCATACTAATATCGTTAAAAACAGGCTTACAGATAACTGTGCGAAAAAGATAATTTAGCTGAACTTTTTCTAGTGACTCAGTTTCAGTTGCACTAAAGCCGATCGGTTGTGAAATCAGCAATGTGGGGCATATCCACTTGCCATCCACCATGACGTAATCCCGGCCAGCGGTAGGAATAGATGCTGGATGCTTGAAAATTCTACTGGTGGGGTGAGCATCTACGTTGACACGCTCATCGATAGTGCCTTTCATATAATCAACTTCAATCACCTGCGGAATGCCTTCTGGCTTCCAAGTAATTCCTTTCCGAGATTCGGAATCTCTTTTTTTTCTATCTGTAAATCTGCTGCTCGGCTTTCGACAAAAATCCCAAACCTCATCAGCATTGAAGGCTGTAACCTTGGTCTGGAGTTTATCTCTGAAGATGTCTTCCCAGCGGGTGAAAGCCTTGAAAGCCTTTGCTAGAAATAAATCCATCTTCTGCTGCATGACGACATCATCAGAGCCAGATACTTTCTGATATTTCTTTACTAGCCAAGCTAATGACCTTTCTAGAAAATCTTGATTGGCTTCATCAGGATCGATCGTAAAACTCACGACCAAGTACAACCGAATTTCTTTGCGCTTTTTTGATGTGTCTAGCAGCTTGTCGGGGTGAAAGCCCAAAAGCCTTACCCAGTAAACAATTACCTTGTAAAGCCTAAATAGCTGAAATGCACCAACAGTCGGCAATGCAGATTATTACTCCGACAAGCTGCTAGATATTCACGAAATGCAGTGACTTTGGCCAGAGTAATGTCGGAATAGACAAGCTCATCGGGAGCTATGACGGCGTTGGTGCAAATCATCGTTTCGACTGGTTAACTTCACACCTCTGCGGCTTTGCCTCTACTTCTGGGTGATCGAATGTGGTGGGACAGTGAGACAAAAATCCCCAACTCTGGCAGTACAGAATTGGGGATACAGTGGTTGTTTATTGTTTGCTTAATCATAGGCGTTGGTGATCGATCAAATCCAAAAGGAACAAGCTTGTTAAACCGGCAAGATAGCCATCAAAGCTTTATCTGAAGCAGGTTTTAGTTATATTCGTAGCTATTATCAGAATTTTGCGATAAAGCACCCTGAATTTCAGGTGAGTTAAATAGCGATGAATCAGGATTAAGGTGTTGAGTCATTATTTCCATCACTTTATCAGTGGAAAACCCTACTATAGCAATCCTAAATCAGTTAGCGGATTAAAGTGACCTCAAAGCCTTACACAGTAACAAGCCAATTCTAAATCTGATTTGGGACTGCTATAGTACCAACAAATCTTGCATCTTAGTAATAAAATCTATGTTGTAGTCGCCTACCTCTTTTATTACTTGCATGATTAGTCCTAGTACAACTCGATGTTCAACTGGTGTAAGAATTGAATACTCTCCTTGTTCTTTGAGCCATTCCATTTCATCAAGCATCCCTTGTGTTTCCAAGGCTCTGTATCTTAATTCTTCTGCGTCGATCATGGTAATGCCTCCGTGAACTGTAGTATTTGGTGGTTTGATGAGCTTCAAATCTGTCGGGCTTTGCCTGGACTGTGGGTGATCGATCGAACCCAAAAAGAAGAAGCCCAGAGTTGGGGGTGTCAAAAGAGATTAGCTCTAGACGACAGAAGGGACTTTGCTGATAAAGGTCTGGATTTTGTCTATGGAATCACCTTCACGCTTTTGAACATGGTAGAGATCCCAACGCAACTGTAAATTCAGCCAGAAGTCGTTAGACATACCGAAGAACTTAGCCAAGCGTAGAGCAGTACTGGGAGTCACACCCCGTTTGCGGTTAACAATTTCGTTGATTCTTTGGTAAGGCACATCAAGGTAGTCAGCCAATTGTTTTTGGGTCAAGCCCATAGGCTCTAAAAACTCGGTGAGAAGCATTTCACCAGGATGGGTGGGCGGGCGATCGGTAGGAATACGAACCATGGTTAAAGTCTCCAAATTTAGTGATAATCAACGATTTCGACTTGTTCGGCATTTGATTCAAGCCATTCAAAGCAAATGCGGTATTGGTCGTTGATGCGAATGCTGTACTGACCATCTCTATCGGCAGTCAGTTTTTCCAAATGATTCCCCGGTGGCACGGCTAGCTCATCAATGGTGGTGACAGAATCAATCTGGTCTAACTTACGAACAGCGACGCGCCAGATAGACTCTGGACAGATTTTACGGGCTGCTTTGGAGTTCAAGCCATTGAAGATGTCTTCAGTGCCGTCATTTTTGAAAGATCCAATCATAATTAACATGATAGCACGGTATACATGCTATAAAAGCGTTTTCAGTGGAGATTGCTCAAACTTGATAAAAAACATCCCTGGCACATGTCCAGGGATGTTTTTTATCAGAAGTCGTTATATGGCTAAGAGCCTTCACCTTCAAGCCGCTCTAGACGCTCAACTCGCCGATTCATCCGTCGAGTTTGCCGCTCAACTTGGGCAAGGTCAGTGTTCAGGTCGTCGAGGTAGCGATCATGTTGTCGGAAACCATCGGCAATGGCGATTCGGACTGTTCCATCAACGCTGTCAATACGGTTGCGCAAGCCTCCGATATCGTCACGAGTAGCGTTTTGGTTGCGTTCTAGGACAGTCATGCGATTTTCCACACCAGTCATCCGATTGTCAAGCCCAGTAAAGAGGCCGGTAAAGCGGTTGTCCATGTTGTCGATTTTGCCTGACAAAGTTTGTACTGTACTCGACAGGCTTTGTACTGTGACAGCTAAATCTCGTACTAGAGTTTGTAATTCTTCCATGTTGGCCACGATAGTACCTCAGTTTG
>JANOXZ010000298.1:0-4674 GCA_031418695.1 Synechococcales cyanobacterium VAR_35_metabat_10 | reverse complement strand
GACATGTCAGAATATATGGAGAAACACACGGTAGCAAAATTAATTGGTTCTCCACCTGGTTATGTGGGCTACAATGAAGGTGGTCAATTAACTGAAGCGGTTCGTTCAAAACCATATTCAGTTGTACTTTTAGACGAAGTTGAAAAGGCTCATCCTGATGTGTTTAACTTATTACTACAAATTTTAGATGATGGACGTTTAACAGATTCAAAAGGTCGTTTAATTGATTTCACAAATACATTAATTATTATGACGACGAATTTAGGTGCCAAAATTATCGAACGAGAAAGTGGTATTAAACCAAAGTCAGAGCAAGGTGAAGGAGGTTTTAAAATTACTCCAGATGCTGTTGTTGGTTGGGAACCGATGCCGGAACCAATAAAAGATCCTGAACTTTTTGAACGTGTTACAAAACTTGTAAATGATGAATTGAAAAATTTCTTCCGACCAGAGTTTTTAAATCGTATTGATGAAATTATCGTATTTAATCATTTAACGCGAATTGATATTTGGGAGATTTGTGATTTAATGGTTAAACAGGTACAGAAACGATTAAAAGAAAAAGGAATTAATTTAATCGTAGATTTATCTGTACAAGCATTTTTAACAGATGAAGGTTACGATCCTCTTTATGGTGCAAGACCATTACGTAGAGCGATTATGAAATATTTAGAAGATACATTAGCTGAGCAATGTTTATCTAAAACGTTATATCCAAATACAAAAATTTATGTACGTCGCAAGAAAGTTGAAGGTACATTAATGACTTACACGAATGAAATTGAAGTTGAAGTAGATTTTAGTGATGTTGATCCAAGTTTATTAGAGCAAGCTGATTCAGATGAACCTATTTCTGTTTTATCTTCAGCTTCAAATGGCAGCTCAAATGAACAAGAGTCTTTATCTAAAAATTTTGAAACAAATAATCCAAATGTACGATTAGGAGACGATCAACCAAAACCAAATACAACTGGTCGCGCGGCTCGTTTCTTTAGAAAAAAAAGTTAAATAGAAAAAAAAATTAGAAACAAAGGAATAAAAATATTCCTTTGTTTTTATATCATGATACCCAACCGTAACTATGCAATCCCTTGCCTAAAAAATTGACACCTAAGTAACAAATCCAAATAACAAAGAAACCTAAACTACCCAATATTGCAGTTTGTTTTCCTTCCCATCCTTTAGTTATCCGTGCATGTAAATATGAAGCGAAGACTAACCATGTAATTAATGCCCAAGTTTCTTTTGGATCCCAACTCCAATAAGAACCCCAAGCTTCATTAGCCCAAACACCGCCAGAAATAATACCAATTGTTAAAAACGGAAATCCCAAACCAATAATTCGATAACTCCAATTATCCAGACTTTGTAATAGTTTTAATTTACCTAATTCAGCCATCTCTGTTGAAGGAGACACCAATTTTGACTCGTAATAATCAAGCATGATGTTGTACAAAGGTACAGCGGAATCATCAATAATTTTTAAATCAACATCTTTATACCGTGAAATTACTAAAAATAAAATACATAATAATGAACCAATTATTAAAGTACTGTAGCTTAATAGCATCATACTTACATGCATCATTAGCCAGTTAGATTGTAAGGCAGGTACTAATGGACTTGATTTTTGCATTTCAGGAGATAAAGTTAAATTAGCAAACCCACTAATTAATAATGTCACGGGTATTAAAACAGCACCAATTAATTTACTTTTAGTTTTCGCTTCAATATATAAATATATTGTTAGTAACATGCATGTCAAAAACAATAATGATTCATATAAATTACTCAGCGGAAAATAACCTGCAACTACCCAGCGGGAACAAAGAATAAAAAATAAAATTCCATTCGCTATTATTGTACTAATGCGACCAATTTTTGCTAATATGTTGGAATTATTAAACAATGATAAGTTGGTCCAATAAGCGATCATCGCAAATAATAGAATTCCAAAAACTATGTTTGATGAAAAGTTCTGAATTTCATTCCAATCCATTAAATTTCTCCAATAAAAATTTTTATACAAATTACCTTATAGTATACCATTCTACTAAAAAAGTAATAGATTTTTATCACTTTATTATTCAAATATATTTGTAAACTTTCCCATAAAATAAATCAAAAGTTAGAATTTGATTCAATTTAGTAAATTTTCTAAAATATAGTAAATTACAATTGACATTAATTTCCATTTCACGGTAGTATAGCTTTACATTTGATAACTTAAATTACTATGTCATTACTTAGAAAATATGAAATAATGATTCTTTTAACCGAAGAATTTAATGATAGTGAATTAAAAACATGGGTCTTTAATTATGCTAAAAATTTAAGAAAGTTTAGTGTGTGTGATATATCTGTTATTTCTCGTGGAA
Source organism: Synechococcales cyanobacterium VAR_35_metabat_10 (assembly GCA_031418695.1). Taxonomy (GTDB): domain Bacteria; phylum Cyanobacteriota; class Cyanobacteriia; order Cyanobacteriales; family Chamaesiphonaceae; genus JAAFHZ01. Next base: position 2,296 of record JANOXZ010000298.1, on the reverse strand, counting down.
AACATAATTTAGCCTATGCTATTGATGAGAAATTAAAAGGAAACTATATTCAGCTTAACTTTTCAAGTATGCCAAAATATATCGAAGACTTTTCTCAAATTTTAAAATTAGACTCCAATGTTTTAAGATTTTTGGTCTTCAATAAAGAATTATAATTTTATTAAAATATTTTAATAAAATTATTTGTAATTCTAATTCGAATATGTTAAAATTCATTTAGTAATTATATCCTCAGTAGCTCAGTGGTAGAGCAATCGGCTGTTAACCGATTGGTCGTAGGTTCAAGTCCTACCTGGGGAGTTTTCAGTTAAATTAAATTATCTAAAAAATATTTGATTTATGATTTTTACGTTTAAAGAGAGTCCATTATTTCACAGTTTAAAAATAAACTGTGAAATAATTAATCTAAACTAGTAAGCTAAACCTAAACTTCTTGTTGTTTCTGCACCTAAATAAACTCGAACACTTAAAAAGTCCGTAGGACATGCAGTTTCACATCTTTTACAACCAACACAGTCTTCTACCCTTGGTGATGAAGCGATTTGGCCAGATTTACAGCCATCCCATGGAACCATTTCTAAAACATCAGTAGGACATGCACGGACACATTGTGTACAACCAATACATGTATCGTAAATTTTTACAGTATGAGACATAATTTTTTATAATTTTATTATTTTCGTGTAATACTACAGCAAATTGTGTGAAAAGTCAAATTGATCAAACTTTTCAAAGTTCTACTTCATTCGTTGAAGTTGTTGAATCGCTAACCGACCAATGTTCACTAGAGCCCATGATGCTGCTACTAATAATGGTAGAGCAATTACTAGAACACGAGTATCCATAATAATAATCCTTTTGAAATATTTTAATTAACTACACTATATATTATAATCAAAAGAATGAAACTTTCGATATCATAATCTAATAATCACGGATTGAAAGTCTTTCTTTTTAATTTTCTTCATGAAATTGTATGAAAGATATACTATCCCAACCAAAAGGAAGATTCCCAGCTCTGGATGAACTGACTCCCCTTCAAACATAATAAAATTTGAAACAAAGAATAAGTTTCTCTGAGTCCAATCGAATAACTAGCACTATCAAAAACTTTGGCATTGAACTATCTTCCCAGAAGGTCCCCCTCCAAGTATTGTCGTCGATTTATAACGTTTCACAACTGAGTTCGAGATGGATCAGTGTGGTTCCGCTTAATACACTAAAAACACCAAAGCAAAAAAGTACTTTCTTAGAAAGTACTTATTAGTAGATTAAAAAAAATTCAAGTCTTCGGTCTGTTAGTACATCTCAGCTCATCTATTACTAGATTTATACTTAATGCCTATCAAACGGTTAGTCTTACCGTGACCTTATTCACTTACGTGATGAGAATACTTATCTTAAGGTGGGCTTCCCACTTAGATGCTTTCAGCGGTTATCCACTCCGCACATAGCTACCCTGCGTTTACCGTTGGCACGATAACAGGTACACCAGCGGTGCGTTCCTCCCGGTCCTCTCGTACTAAGGAGGAATCCTCTCAATACTCTTGCGCCTGCACCGGATATGGACCGAACTGTCTCACGACGTTCTGAACCCAGCTCACGTACCGCTTTAATGGGCGAACAGCCCAACCCTTGGGACGTACTACCGCCCCAGGTTGCGATGAGCCGACATCGAGGTGCCAAACCTCCCCGTCGATGTGAACTCTTGGGGGAGATCAGCCTGTTATCCCTAGAGTAACTTTTATCCGTTGAGCGACGGCCCTTCCATTCAGTACCGTCGGATCACTAAGGCCTACTTTCGTACCTGCTCCACTTGTTGGTGTTGCAGTCAAGCTCTCTTCTGCCTTTACACTTAACGATTGATTTCCAACCAATCTAAGAGAACCTTTGCGCGCCTCCGTTACAATTTAGGAGGCGACCGCCCCAGTCAAACTACCCACCTGAAAATGTCCGGTTCCCAGATAATGGGCAACCGTTAGAATTCTAGCCTCGCCAGAGTGGTATCTCACTGATGACTCCACAATCCCCACAAGGACTGCTTCAACGTCTCCCACCTATCCTGCGCAAGCGAAGCCCGAACACAATGCCAGGCTATAGTAAAGCTTCATAGGGTCTTTCTGTCCAGGTGCAGGCAGTCCGTATCTTCACAGACAATCCTATTTCGCCGAGTCTCTCTCCGAGACAGCTCCCAGATCGTTACGCCTTTCGTGCGGGTCAGAACTTACCTGACAAGGAATTTCGCTACCTTAGGACCGTTATAGTTACGGCCGCCGTTCACCGGGGCTTCAGTCGC
>JANOXZ010000297.1:0-4022 GCA_031418695.1 Synechococcales cyanobacterium VAR_35_metabat_10 | reverse complement strand
GATGAGTTTCATGATACTCAGCCTGACTTGTTGAAAGAAACCTGTCGGCCTGCTGCTGACAATTTTTTTATGGGGGCTGACCTCAATCTTTATTATGATGTTGAACACACTGGTTGGTACAAACGTCCAGATTATTTTTTGGCTATCGGGGTGCCAGCAAGTACATCGGCAGCAGATCGTAGACAGAGCTATGTGGTATGGCAGGAGGGAGTGAGTCCTTTTTTAATGGTGGAGTTGTTGTCTCCAGGTACTGAGGCGGAAGATTTAGGGCAGACTTTACGAGTTGTGGGTAAGCCGCCGACGAAGTGGCAGGTCTATGAACATATTTTGCAGGTGCCTTATTATGCGGTGTTTGATGAATTCTCTAGTCAGTTTTGGATGTTTTGTTTGCGGGGTGGTCAATATGTAGAGGCTACAATTAGTGGTCAGGGTTTTTGGCTCCCAGAAATTGAGTTGGGGCTGGGGGTTTGGGTTGGTTCTTATCAGGGAATGAGCAGTGGGTGGCTGCGTTGGTACGATCAATCGGGGAACTGGATACCAACTCTTGAAGAAAAGGCGTTATTGGCTGACCAGCGAACCGATCGGGAACGAGAAATAGCCAGAGAGGCCAGAGCAGAAGCCGATCGAGAGCGGGAAAGAGCCGATCAAGAACAGCAAAAAGCAAAAAGTGCTGAACAGCGGGCTGAGTTGTTAGCCGCTAAGTTACGAGAGTTGGGTATTGATGTTGATGATAGCTAGGCTGCTATTACAGCGCAGTTTAGCTGATGATGAATCTCTAGATGAGTCACGCGCTCAGATTTATCAAGGCCGAGGTCGCTCAGAAGTAGAGTCTGAGTAATCAATGTACATTCTTGATACCGATACACTTTCCCATCTGCACAAGGGCAACTTTAAGGTTTTGCGATCATTACAGCAGGTTCACAACCGTGAAGTTATGACAACAGTTTTCAGGTTTAGACATAGTGAACTGGGTTGATTAGTTTACTTACCCCACAGTCTTTCTGCCATTGCCAATAACATAAATTGAGGAAGTGCTAACATCCTGCGCCAACGGCTGGGTTCTTGTCCCAATCGGTATAACCATTCCAAATTCAGCTTCTGGAAGATTTTAGGCGCACGCTTCTTAGTACCCGACCACACATCGAAACTGCCACCAATACCAATCCAAATTGCCTGGGGACAGATATGGCGATTTTGAGCGATCCAGACCTCTTGGCGCGGAATCCCCAAGGCCACCATAATAATTTTGGGCTGCTGCTGCTGAATTTGATCGAGCAATTCCTGCTGTGCCGACTCAGAAATATAGCCATCGGCCTGAGCCACGATCGACAAACCAGGCAGTTTATTCCGCCAAAAAGCCACAGCTTTGGGCAACACCTCTGGCCTACCGCCATACAAAGCAACTGGACAAGCCGCCCCGCGTTTCCCAGCCAGCTCTAATAACTTTGCACCTAAATCTATCCCTGCACATCGCTGCTGATTAATGCCATGAAACCTCAGCGCCAACACAATACCCGCACCATCGGCAGCAATCAGGTCAGCCTGCTGCAAAATTTTGGCTAGCCCTGGATTCTGATTAGCCTGCATCACCATCTCGGCATTCATAGTCACCACATGGGTGTTGATGCCCCGATCAAGTCGATCAACCAGCCACCCCCAATAGTTGGCAGAAAGGTTAACAGGTTGGCCTAAAATTTGATGTTTGCTCAGAGTCACAGTATTAAAAATGGCAAATTACTGCCAACAGCTTACAACAAGCTTTGAGCGACCACCAAGATCAGGGGTGACTAAAGTAATAGCCTCGCCTCAACAGACATTACTTTAGCGCGATGTTCTCGGGGGTTACTAGCCATATATTTGAACAAGAACCACTCATTTTCATTCGATAAGGATTTCTCTCATGTTAAAAATTGCACCCTTGGCACTTGGCCTCCTCACAGTTCTGTCGATCGTCCCCAATGCTCAGGCATACCCCTTACAGCAACCCACCTCTCAACCGCAATTAGCAATCATCATCGGCGGCCAGCAACCGGTATACCAAGGGCAAACAGGTTATCACGGACAGTCAAAATACAATTATCGCGCTGCTGAACTGCGTCGTTTAGAGCTAGAAAGAGAACGGCAAAGAGAGTTGGCCGCAGAACGCCGTCGTCGCCAGTATCACTCTCGTCACAATACTGGCTATTACAGCAATGGACACTACAACACTGGAGTTTATAATGCCGGGGTCTACCGCGCACCAGTAAACGATCGAGATGGATATAACAACCGGGGTGGATACGAGAACAACGGAAATAATGGTGGCTATAACAACCAAGGTCATCACAACCGTTAACCAATAAGTTACATAGCTAAAGAGAGACGATCGTATTTGGTCGTCTCTTGGTGTTTTCCACCACCCACCAATCAATTTGTAGCGGCAGGTTTATCCAAAAACAAACAATAACAACCTGCCCACCACCATACTTTCCGTCCAGAACCACTTCTCTACATCTCTGCTGGTTGATCAGTTTGTTCTAAAAGTTCTGTGGCAGCAAACCCAGCGCAAAATGACTAATAGACTGAGCAAAGTTTTGACCAACTTGCCAAATCTGAGCATCAAACTGATGAACCGCAGGTAGACTATCAACCACCATGGCAGTACAGAGCAGCATGAGATAGAGAATCGAGAACTTAAAGAGAGACTTCGCCCGATCGCGGCTTTCTGGCTCGGCCATCAACTCTTGCACTCGCTGAAACAGCATTAAGCCCAGAATGAACGCCGAGACACCATAAACAGCACCCGAAACGCCTAATGGATATACCAACAGGCCAGTAGTTGGCACCAACAGCAAAGTATACAGCCCGATCTGATTAGTAGTTTCTTCAGCCCCAGCCACCACCGGCAACATCGGAATCCCCACCTTGGCATAGTCATCCTTCAGCATCAAAGCCAAAGACCAAAAATGGGGTGGAGTCCAAATAAAGACGATCGCAAACAACAGCCAAGCTGTCAAATTCACATGGCCAGTCACCGCAGCCCAACCCACCAACGCCGGAATCGCCCCAGCCGCACCACCAATCACAATATTTTGGCTAGTATGACGCTTCAAGAAGTGGGTATAGACCACTACATAAAAACCGATCCCTGCCATAGTCCACAACGCCGCCGCCAAATTAGCAAAAGTTACCAACATCCAAAAAGACAGCACCGCCAAAACCGCCGCAAAAATCAGGGCATGACCAGACTGCACTCGCTCCGAAGGAATCGGACGAGAACGAGTTCGCTCCATTGCATAATCAATATCGCCATCATAAATACAGTTCAAAGTCTGAGCCGAAGCCGCAGCCAGAGTACCACCCAAATTAGTTACTAACAGCAACAACGGGTCTACAGTGCCTTCGCCCGCTAACCACATCGAAGCAGAAGTGGTAATCAATAGCAGAGGAATAATTCTGGGCTTAGTGAGTTGATAGTAACTGCGAATGGTTTCTTGCCAGTTAGAATTCTTGAGCGTTTCTTGCATGATATTAAGGTCGTTCTCTAAAACGAAGGGTAGATGAGCAGTTTACGTAGGGCGAGATGAAGAGGTTGCGCCCAATTTAAACAGATTGGAGCTGAGTCGAGACAGTTTGGCCAGACTGCATCTGAAAAGAAAGGGTAGTGAAGATAACCAGAGTGCCGAGGAGTAATGCCCCGATCGATTGATGAGCAACTGTGAGAGTCGCCGCTTGCAAATGCAGTCGAAATGTCGCCATCCCCAAAGCAATCTGTAAAACAGTCAGCAAAGCAACACCGCCACCGAGCTGGCGTAATACCTTACTCAGACCAGTAGTTCGCCATACCAACAACAGAAACAGCAATACGCTGAGAGTTGCCGGAATCACACCCCAGAGGTGACTATTCATCACCCCGCAGAGTCTGTCGTTGCCAAAACATTGGTGCAAAGCCCACTGGGATCCCACTAGGGCACCGAGTAAACTCTGGCCGTAAATCAGCAGAGCGCTGATCCCAGCAGAAGCTGTCAACCATTTGCTACTAG
>JANOXZ010000296.1:0-3216 GCA_031418695.1 Synechococcales cyanobacterium VAR_35_metabat_10 | reverse complement strand
AGGGCAAGTCTCGAAAAGCTAAAGCTCCGATCGTTGCTTAGTTTGTCGTAATTCTTAAAACTACAACTATCTATTCGCCTATCGTTAGCGATTGGGTAAATTTGAGCTGTAACAAATCTAAAAATGTCCAAAGTCCAATTCTAGTCTAATTAATAGTTGCAATTCGTATCCTTATTGTCATAGGTTTGGTGATGATTTGCGTGCTTTTATGAATTGTGAAATAAATGGATTGTTAGATAGTTGGATGACTGATGCGATCGGCTATGAACATATTTTCACTAAAAGGCCAGAAGATTTAAGGCATGGAGTTGATGGAATATATGGAGCCGATCAAATCTGGGTAGTTCTGAGTCGTCTCTGTAAAATTGCGTTGGATTATGATGACTGGGAAAAATACCCAACCAATAAATTGTCTTTTGAGCATTTCGTAGAGAAATATGCTACCGAATATGACCCATGCTAAGTTTTGCTCACTGCCAGGTAATTTGGGAATCGCCCGGATGTGGTGAGGTTCTTCCTGAAAATATAACCTGATAGGCTAGAAACCATGTTTGGCTCGTGGCAGTGTTTTGGCAAATTACATCTTAATCGGGGAATTCAAATGAAAAAGACTACATTATTTATGGCTTTGGTGCTTTGTTTGTCTTCGATCGGCTGTAGCACCCCCAGCACCACAGATGTCAAAGAGGCCAAAGATGATACTGCGACTTTCTTCACTGAGTACCAAAACACTGTAAGCGCAGTATCTCAAAAAATCTTGGCTAATGATTATGCCGGTGCCAAAGCTCTGCTTGCCAGCCAGAAAGCTAGCCTCCAAAGTAAATGTCAAGCCGTTAAAGCCAGTGGCGGTAATTATCCCTACCAAATCACCATGAAGACTGTGGCAGCCAAGGCAACTTTAGAGGATGCCATTGCTCGATCTACAGGAGGTATTGATATGGAAAATGCTGATAATAGTAACAAGGTTAACGAACAGAGAGAGCTGATGACGGAATTCAATGCAATTTGCAAGTCTTAAGTTTTGAGATCTGAGTTGATCGATCCTCTTAAACCAATGGCTTTGACTAATGGACATAGCCACAAATAGTTAGTGGTGGAGCAGCTTTTGAAATATACTGCTCCACTAACTCACAACCAGGAAAACCTTCACCGGCTGGTGATTATTGATCCAAATTCTACACCACCTCAATTAATGATTTGAGAGCTGATAATAACTCTGGTTCGGTATAGGGCTTAGAGAAATAAGCTGAAGCGCCCAAATTCATTGCTAGCGATCGATGTTTTTCACTATTGCGCGAAGTCAGCATCACGATCGGTAGGCTCTCAAAAGTCTCATCAGCTCGCAGCGCTTCCAGCACCCCATAGCCATCTAAGCGCGGCATTTCCACATCACAAATTGCTGCTTGCACCACCAAGCCGCCTACCAGTTTCTCTACTGCCTCTTGGCCATCTTTGGCCTGTTCGACTTCGTAACCTTCTTTTTCTAACATTGCTGCCAAATAGCGGCGCACATTGATCGAATCATCGATAACTAAAATTCGGTGTGGTTGGGTTCTCTCATGCACAATTGGTCTTGATCCATCATCTTGTTCGGTAGCTGGAAACTCGGCCTTCACCGACATCCAGCAAGCTAACGCCATTAGATCTACTAAAGGCACCACTCGACCGTCGCCCAAAATAATTGAATTACCAAACCCAGGAGTCAAGGGCATCGGGCTATCGATCGATTTTAGCGTAACTTCTTTTTCTCCCCAGAATCGATCAATATAAAAAGCCGTATATAGTTGATCTTCACCCACCACCAACACCGTAGTCTGGGCAATAGTTGGAATACCCGGTAACTCAAAAGAGCGATGATTACGACCAAAAGATATCGCTTGCTCTATTGCTAGCAGCGGAATTGTTTGAGATTGCCAAGAAATTTGGCTGCCATCGGCGGTTAGTAAATCGGGCTGGAAGCGAATAATTTCTTTGACACTATCTACTGATACAGCAAAGATAAAACCGGCTCGTTCCATCAACATTACCCGGACGATCGATAGGGCAAACGGTACGCGGATAGTAAAAGTTGTACCCACTCCTAATTCAGTTTTGACCTGAATTCTACCTCGAATTCCCTCAATATTAGTGCGCACTACATCCATGCCCACACCGCGTCCAGAGAGTTCGGTGAGGCTACTAGCTGTACTAAAGCCGGGTTCAAAAATGGTATCTAACAACTCAGCTTCAGATATTTTGGCAATTTCCTCGCTAGGTAAACCCATTTGTTGCAGCCGATCGCGGATGCGGTTGATTTTAACGCCGCCGCCATCATCTGAGATAGTAATGATTGTTTCGCCACCACGATGGCTGGCTTCTAGAGTGATATTACCGCTGCTAGATTTACCGGCAGCAAGGCGAGTAGCGACATCTTCGATGCCGTGGTCGAAAGCGTTCCGAAGTAAGTGAATGAGTGGATCGCTGAGACTATCGAGAATTGCTCGATCGATCCCGGTATGTTCGCCCACAATTTTTAAATTCACCGATTTACCAAACTGCACCGACAAGTCGCGAATCAGACGCGGAAAGCGTTTGACCACATCGGCGAAGGGTGACATTTGAGTGCGGTTGAGATTTTTTTGTAAGCTGCGAGTAGTTTGATTGAGACTGCGTACCGATTGAGTTATATCTTGGAGACTCATTTCAATATCGGTAGTTACTTCTTGTAACTGAACGATCGTTTCCATTTGATCTTGGGAAACCAAATGTAGATCGTTGTATTGATCCATTTCTAGGGAGTCAAATTCAGTAGTGGCAGGTATTCTGCCGATCGATGTGGGTAATTCAGATTGTGGGGTGGGAATCAGTCCTTCGGTAGATGCTTGGTCATACCATTGGCGTAGTTCTTTGTTAGATGATTCCAAATGCTTCATGCGTTTGCGTAGCAGGCCAGTATAGGTCTGGATTTCTCCCAAACGCAGGTTGATGGCATTGCGCTCTAAAATTAATTGCCCAAAGGCGGTGTTGAATTGTTTGAGGTACTCTACTGGTACCCGCACTGTTTGTCCTTGCTGATTGCTGGCAGTTGGTGTGATTGTTGGATTGGTGGTGACAATCGGAGGTGTTGCTCGATCGGCGTTTTCATCCCAGTCAAACATGAAGTCAGAGGGCATTTCTGGCAGGTCAAAGGCGGCTAGTTCGGCGAGGAGAGCTAGGGGTTGTTTGTTTTCTGTAGCA
>JANOXZ010000295.1:0-1673 GCA_031418695.1 Synechococcales cyanobacterium VAR_35_metabat_10 | reverse complement strand
GTACTAGCCGCGCTGGCTGGATAGGCCAAAGCCAAGGTGCCCAACTGCAAAAAATCAGCCCCCACAAACAATTCTGCTGGCACCTCCGATAACTGAGCATCAGCAAACTGATTGGCTGGAATACCACCAAAACCACCAAACGATCGATCGCCATCTAAATCCCTAACCACCTGTACCTGACGAGTAGGAGCCGTGGGATGAAGTTGTATACCGCTGACATCCACCCCAATCGATTGCAGCTTGGCCATCAAATCTCGCCCCGGCTGATCATCTCCCACGCATCCAATAAACCTGGCTTGATCACCCATTTTCACCAAACCACAGGCCACATTAGCTGGTGCCCCACCGGCAAGGGGAGTCCAAGAAGTAACTTGATTAGCATTGACACCTATTTGATCAGCCAGCAAATCGAAAAGCACCTCGCCTAAGCAAATTATCGTAGACATATCAACTTACCTATATAGAATATTTAGAGACACACCAAAGATCACAGCATTGGCGAGTGGAATTTTTCACCATTACCGTTTAGAGTGTAGGCATAAGTATATATACCAGTTGCTGACGGCAGCACACCTGTCTAAAAATAGCTGGGCTTCCCCACACTACCAAAATTTCTTATGAGTGATCCAAAAACGCAGTTGTCGGCTAACCTCTCCGATCGAGAGCTAGAAATCATTGCCGCGATCGCTGACGGTCTCACCAACGAAGATATTGCCACTCGCTTGGATATCAGCAAGCGCACAGTAGATAACCATGTGAGCAATATCCTTAAAAAAACCAGCACCGACAACCGAGTGGCCTTAGTCCGCTGGGCACTGCAATGGGGTAAGGTCTGTATTGATGAGGTCAACTGCTGTGTGCTGCCCAACCCAGCAAAACAATAGACCTATCGCTAGTTGTCAGAAACTTGATGTAAAGTATTGCGAAATTTCCCCGCAGTAAGCTATGATGCAAAGCTGACTCTGTTTCAAGAATTTCGATCTGTAAAGATAGTCAGTCTGCACAATAGATATCAAAAATTGTATTCGGGATCAGTCCTATTTCGAGCTGGCATTAGCCAATTGAATATTTCCTAGCCACAGACAGCAGGAGTCTTACGACTTAAAACCCTGCCGAGGTTAATGCCAGCTTTTGCGCTGACTTTATTTGTAACCCCGGCTTGTTGCCGGGTTTAGTGTTTGTGGGTACCCGAATACAACCAACCAGACCACCAACGAGGTTTACCAATGGGGAGAACCCTAGCAAATAAACAGGCGATCGTAGCTGAACTCAAGGAAAACTTGAGCACCAGCCAAATGGTGGCGGTTATCGATTACCAAGGTCTGACTGTGGCCGAAATCACCGACCTACGGCGGCGTTTACGTCCCAAAGGCGCGATTTGCCAAGTCACCAAAAATACCTTCATGAGTAAGGCAATCGCTGATGATACAAATTGGCAGCCAGTTTCCGAGTTTCTCTCGGGTGCTTCGGCCTTTTTGATCATTCAGAACGATGTAGGCGGCGCGATCAAAGCCTACAGCGAGTTCCAAAAATCTTCCAAAAAGACCACCCTCCGAGGCGGTGTGATGGAAGGCAAGGTGTTGTCAGAAGCTGACGTGAAAGCGATCGGCGACTTGCCATCTAAGGAACAACTCATGGGTCAAATTGCTGGCTCGCTCAATATGGTTACGGCC
>JANOXZ010000294.1:0-1731 GCA_031418695.1 Synechococcales cyanobacterium VAR_35_metabat_10 | reverse complement strand
TTTTTTAATACATTATTTTATAGCCTCTGGCTTCGTCTATTTTATAGCCACTGGCTTTGTCTATTTTATCCACTACGATCTGAAGCTTCTCAGAAGCTTCAGGATTATCTGGCTCAATTTCCAATGCCCGCTCGAAGCTATCGATCGCTTCTAAATCTTTACCTAAATTAGCCATTGCAACCCCACGATTAATCCAAGTATCAGGACTGTCTGATTTAAGCTCTAGAGCGCGATCGTAACTAATGACAGCTTCTTCATATCTTTCTAATTCAGATAACGTATTTCCGCGTAAATACCAAACAATATCATGCATTTCGATTGCCAGAGCACGATCGTAGCTAGCAACCGCCTCTTCATATCTGTCTGAATTATTTAATGCAATTCCACGGTAAAACCAAGCAATAGGATTATCTCTTTTAATTCTCAAAGCACTATTATAGTTGCTGATAGCTTCTTTGTATCTTTCTAATTCAAGCATTGCCATCCCTCGACTACACCAAATATCAGGATCGCTCTTTTCAAATTCTAATGCGCGATCGTAATTGGCAATAGCAACTTCATGCTCACCTAATTCACTAAATATATTCCCACGATTCCACCAGATAATAGGATTACTATGCCCACAACATTCCAAGGCAAAATCGTAACTACAGATAGCCTCTTTGTATTTACCTAAATGAGCTAAAGCAAGCCCATGATTGCACCAAATATAATCCCTTTCTTTTCCAAGTCTTAGAGCGAGGGTGTACATTATGATAGCATCTTCATAGTTGCCTAAATCATATAACTCAAGACCACGATTACACCAAGTATCAGGATCTCTCTCATCACAATCTGAGTTACTTTTGATCTGTGCTTCAATACTTACATTTCTCCTCACCACGCCCAACAATTCTCGAAACGCTGTCATAGTTTGCGGACGTTGGCTCGGTTCTATTTCCATTCCTGCTCTAATGGCAGATTGGGTGCTCTTACTTACCCCAGCCTTTGCCAACTCTTCCCACAAATGTTCGTCTAATTTGTCTCCCCATCCCTTATCCTGAGCATCCTTCCTCGCCTTCGATGTATATAGCGGCGAACCACCACCTGGAGCCGCTCCAGTTAGTAGATGATACAGAGTGACAGCTAGGGCATAAATATCCGTGTAGGCTCCGAATTGACCGCGTTTTTCGTATTGTTCGATGGGTTTGTAGAGTTCCGTACCCAGACTATTGGATAAATAGATAGTTTCTAGATCGACAAATTCCTTGGCGATGCCAAAATCAATCAATACCGCTTCGCCACGATCCTGGCGCAGCATAATATTATGGGGTTTGACATCGCGGTGAAAAAACTTCTGCTGATGGACGCAATCTAGAGCTTGGGCAATTTGATCGATATAATTCAGTGCTTCAGCTTCACCGAGCCGCCCGTTGGCAATGATATAGTCAGCCAAATCTTGCCCAGGAATATATTCCATCACCAAGCCCCACAGATCGCCGATTTGAATCGGTTCGTGGACTTTGACGATGTGGGGATGGTTGAATGTTTTGAGCGTAAATCCCTCTTTGACGAAGTTTTCTTGCTTCTGAGCAAAATCTGCTTGACTCTGCTGATTGGCGTTGAGGGTTTTGATGACTATTTGCTGTTTTTTAATGGTGTCTTCAGCCAGATAGGTAATCCCAAAACCGCCTTTTCCCAACTGTTTGAGGATCTCGAAGCGATCGTTTTTGATTTTATCCCCTGCTTGCC
>JANOXZ010000293.1:0-4097 GCA_031418695.1 Synechococcales cyanobacterium VAR_35_metabat_10 | reverse complement strand
ATTAGAAAGTCCGATTATTTTCTCTGCAACCTGTTGACTTCTAATGTTCACCGCCGCCAGATTTTCTGGGTACTGCGGTTCAAAAATTCCGGTGTATTCTAAATCTATCAGCGGCACTTGAAGTATTTTTTCTGCTAGGGGCAAGGTTTCCGGCAAAGTGGGCGACCAATCTGGGTGCAGCCACTCGCGCAAACCATTTTCGATACATAGTTTTAACCCCAACCCTCGCCGAACTCTGTTAATGCCAGAGGCGATCGGGTAAGCAGTTTGTAACGTTCGTAAGTAAGGAGATGTGAATATGCGATCGATCGGCAAATGTAACAATTTGGGGGCAAGCTCCAAAGCCTGCTGCCAGCCTAAAGCAGACAAAGGTGGATCATAAGGGTAAGCTGCCGTCTCAAACCATTCAGGTTGAATGAAATCTAGGCGGTGAGCGTGTCTGATCAACAAAAGAGTCGGCATAAATTCGGAATTCCCCAAAATATGTTCTGTGTTAGACAGACGAAAGTGGCCACTGTCGGGTAGGGTAATGATACTTAATTTCTCCGGAAAGATAAAATTTCGGTCAACCTATAGACCCAAACATTGAGAAATGTTACGATAGTTAATGTAAGCACTCTCATCTTTCTGAGCATCACAGCTACAAACAATACAAGGAGCCGTTTGGAAGGTCACATTTCCACTCCAGCCCTTTCCTCAGAAAGCAGTGAATACCACCTATCTGTGGCGACAATACCGTTTAAGACAGACCTTCACATCTTAATTAAACCTACTCCCTTCTAAAGCCATGAGAACTGCCCTAGCTTCCACCGACACAGTCCGTACCTACCTGCGCGAAATCGGTCGCGTACCTTTGCTCACCCATGAGCAAGAAATTTTGTTTGGCAAACAAGTGCAACAAATGGTTGCATTAATTGCCACTAAAACCCAAATGACTGAAGCAAACGGCTGTGAACCCAGCTTAGAAGAATGGGCAGCAGCGGCAGAAACCAATATAGAGACCATGCAGCGCACTTTGGCCGCAGGTGAGTTGGCTAAGCGCCGGATGGTGGAAGCCAATCTCCGACTAGTAGTATCGGTGGCCAAAAAGTATATTAAGCGCAATATTGATTTATTGGATCTGATTCAAGAAGGGACGATCGGGATGCAGCGCGGCGTAGAAAAGTTTGACCCAAGTAAGGGCTACCGCTTCTCTACTTACGCTTATTGGTGGATTCGCCAAGCAATCACTCGCGCCATTGCCGAAAAAGCCCGGGCAATTCGGTTGCCAATTCACATCACCGAAAAGCTGAACAAAATCAAAAAAGCCCAACGCAATTTGTCCCAACAGCTTGGCCGTGCTGCTACTGTGGCTGAGTTATCTGGCGAATTGGAACTAACCCCTAAACAAGTGCGCGAGTATTTAGAAAGAGCACGTCAGCCCCTTTCTTTAGATTTACGAGTAGGTGACAACCAAGATACAGAGCTTGGTGACTTACTAGAAGATACTGGTGCTTCCCCAGAAGACTTTGTGGTGCAAGCTTCTCTCAAGATGGATCTAGAGCGGATGATTGGTGAACTAACCAATCAACAGCAGCAGGTACTTACCATGCGTTTTGGTCTGAAAGACAGCCAGCCTCTTACTTTAGCTAAAATTGGCGAAATGCTGAATATTAGCCGAGAACGGGTACGTCAAATTGAGCGGGAAGCGATCGCCAAACTGCGCAAGCGCAAAGAAGATATTCGGGAGTACGTAGCATAAAGCCTGATAATTTGGGGGGATACCATCCCCCAGCGGGTTCGGCTCTACTCACTGATCCCCTTTGTTACTACATGTTAGATTTTGGGTATTAATAAGCTGCTATCGTTTATTCTCAGCGGCACAATAGCAACCAAGAGGTACACTGTGGACAACATTACTAATCATGTTTCTGAGTTCTTTGATGGTGAAGGCACCACTGATGAACGTCTATGGCAGTATATTCAGTCCATGAGTCCTGATATGATGCGTCAGTTGTCGCAACCTGTTTCCGCAGAAATCTCCCAGGTCATGGAACGCAATATTGTCGGGATGTTGGGCAGTTTACCCAGCAGCCAATTCGAGATGATGGTCAGTACCAGCCGCGAAAACCTCGGTCGTCTCATTGCTGCGGCAATGGTCAATGGTTATTTTCTGCGAAATGCGGAACAGCGACTATCTTTAGAAAAATCTATCGAAGAGCTATAAGCGTGTTGAAGCAAGTAGGTGTGGGAATTATTTGGGATCAACATAAGCTGTTGATCGATCGAAGGTTGCCCACCGGCACTCTTCCGGGTGTATGGGAATTCCCTGGCGGCAAACTAGAGCCAGGAGAGTCTGCTCATGACTGTATTGCCCGAGAGATCCTAGAAGAATTGGATTTGAAGATTATGGTGGGGAAAGAGTTGATGATTATTAATCACTCTTACCCCACATTTGATATTCAGCTCATAGTTCACCACTGCAAATTTCTCGGCGGAACTCCTCAGTTGATTGCCTGCGACGAGGTACGATGGGTGACTGTGGCTGAGCTTAACGATTACAAAATTCCAGCGGCTAATGCTGCGATCGTTGCTCGACTACAAGCTTCCCTGCCTCCAAATTTTGATCATGACTGAGTTCACCGAATCCGAAAGCCAGCTTTTAGAGCCTTTTTTTACTAACCTCGATCGACCAATTTTTGCCCTGCGCAATTTGCCCGAAGTCCTGAAAGGGGCTTTGTTTTCTCGTTATAGCCGTACCGAAAAGAGTTTACGGCGGGTGTTGTTAGAAGAATTTATCACCGCCCCAGAAGTAGATTTTTTTCAGGCAGCAATAGCACCCCAAAATCCAGGTTTAACTGCCCAATCTAAAGCCGAAGCTTTCTATGATCGAGTGCTCATTGGCTACGGTGATGATTCGGTAGCTGAGTTAGGCGGCGCACATTTAGCCTGCGAAGAAATCAGTAACATTGCGGCAAAAATTTTAGAAGATAGTCGCTTGGGTCTATCGCCCTTGGAAAAATCCACCCGCTATGTGCCTTTCAATAAAAAGGTGAACGGTCGCTATCGCTATTATCGGGAACCAACAATTATGGCTTCCAAGCATGGTGCTGAATATGAAGCGACTTTAGATCATTTGTTTGATACCTACACCAACTTATTTGATCCGTTGTTAGCTTGGGTACAAAGTGAAACGCCGCAAGATGAACAGACTTCAGAGCGGGCTTATTTGAGTGCCACAAGGGCAAAGACTTTTGATCTACTGCGGGGTCTTTTGCCGATGGCAACTTTGACCAATGTAGGCTTTTTTGGTAACGGTCGGGCTTTTGAATATTTATTGGTGAAGTTAGCAGCTTCGGTTCATGCCGAAGTTAACGAAATTGGGCAAGGAATTCAACAGGAATTAGATATGGTGATTCCTTCATTTGTCAAAAGGGCTAAGTCCGATCGGGGTCAACAGTATGCTCAGTATTTAGCTAACAATGTTCGCAACAGTCAACAACTAGCCCAAAAAGTCTTAGCAAATCAATTAACGGCACCCACCGAATTAGTAACTTTAGTAGAGTTCGATCCTGGTGCAGAAGCTCAAGTAGTTACCGCAATTTTGTATCCCCATAGCAATCTCAGTCAAGCCGAAATTCGGCAGGTAGTCGATCGCTTACCCCCCACCGAAATCCAAGAAATCATTAACACCTATGCAGGCGATCGGCAGTCCCGCTTTCATCGTCCTGGCCGTGCTTTCGAGGAAACCTACTACACTTTCGATATCTTGGCCGATCTAGGTGCTTACCGTGATCTACATCGCCATCGGGTATTGACTCAAGAACGCCAATCATACACCGTAGATCATGGTTTTGAAGTACCCGAAGAAGTCATTGCATCAGGGATGGGTGCTGTTTATCAAGGGGCTTTAGAACGAGCCGCAGTAACCATGAAATCGATCGAGCAAGATCTACCTGCTGCGGCTCAATATGTAGTGCCTTTTGCTTTTCGGACACGCTGGCGGATTAAGTTGAACTTGCGGGAAGCCTATCATTTCATTGAGCTACGCAGTGCAGCACAAGGGCATCCGGGGTACCGATCGATCGCTCAGGCTATGTACAAAAAAATCTTAGCTG
>JANOXZ010000292.1:0-7518 GCA_031418695.1 Synechococcales cyanobacterium VAR_35_metabat_10 | reverse complement strand
GAACGAACTCTCCACACCAGAAACCACTCCAGAAATCATTATCGAATTTCGCGATGTTAATGTCCGAATTAATGGTCACAACTTACTAACTCAATTAAATTTAAGTATCTTCTCAGGGGAGGCCATTGTTTTATTGGGGCGGAGTGGGAGCGGTAAAACCACCACCTTGAAGTTAATTAACCACCTGTTATCTCCTACTACTGGAACAGTTTTGGTGAACGCTACACCCACTATTAACTGGGATGTGATAAAGCTCCGACGACGGATCGGCTACACGATCCAAGATATTGGTTTAATTCCGCACTTTACTGTCGGCAAAAATGTTGGTTTGGTACCTTTATTAGAAAAGTGGTCAGAACAACGCATTGAAGCCCGTGTCTATGAAATGTTAAGCTTAGTCGGTTTAGATCCAGTGGTATTCGCTCAACGTTATCCTCATCAACTATCTGGGGGGCAGCGTCAGCGAGTAGGTATCGCCAGAGCCTTAGCTGCCGATCCACCAATATTGTTAATGGATGAACCTTTTGCTGCCCTCGATCCCATTACTCGTTTAGAGCTGCAACAACAGTTTCGGCGTTTACAAAAGAAATTAAGAAAGACAGTGGTATTCGTTACCCATGATATTCAAGAAGCTTTTTACCTCGGCACTCGTATCGGCCTAATGTGTGCTGGAGAACTGGTGGTATTAGGTACCAAAGAGGAATTCTGGGCATCTCAACACCCCGAGGCGCAAGCTTTTTTAGCCTGTCTAAATCCTTGAAAACCAGAGGGGAATTATTTTTGAAAGATATCTTTTCATTTATTCAGCATTTTGCTCCAGAAATTTTACTCCGCAGCGGCGAACATCTGCTTTTGGTCGCAGTTGCTATGCTGGTGGCCAGTGCGATCGGGATTCCTTTGGGAATTTTCATTACTCGCCAACCAAAATTAGCCCCGCCCATTCTGGGAATTGCCAACGTTCTACAAACTATTCCTAGTTTGGCCATCTTTGGATTTTTGATCTCTGTGCCGTTCTTTGGTGGAATCGGCAAGAGTCCGGCTATTGTTGCTTTAACACTCTATGCGCTGCTACCTTTAATTCGCAATACTTACATTGGCATCAGTAACGTCGATTCGGCAGTGCGAGAAGCGGCCAAAGGCATGGGCATGACCGATTGGCAGCTACTAACACAAGTGGAAATTCCTTTGGCTGTGGGAGTTATTTTAGCTGGTATTAGAGTATCTACTGTCATCTCTGTTGGTCTGGCCACAATTGCCGCCGCGATCGGTGGTGGTGGTTTAGGAGTATTTATCTTTCGAGGGTTGGCTACAGTTAATAATCAGTTAATTTTAGCCGGAGCAATACCGGCTGCGGGGATTGCTCTGGTAGCAGATTTTGGTTTAGGGTGGTTAGAACGATACCTAATGCAACCCCCAAAGCACCAGAGTAAAAATAATCTTAAATTTGCGGTGATCGGAGGGGGATTAGCTTTGATCGTCATGGGGGCAGTTATTGTTCAAAATCAACAAATTCCTGCAACGATTGCGATCGGCTCTAAAAACTTTACCGAACAACTAATTCTTGGTGAGCTACTAGCCCAACATATTGAGTCCCATACAAAATTAAAAGTCGATCGGCAATTAAATTTAGGTGGAACCTTTATTTGTCATGAAGCAGTAAAGTCTGGACAAATCGCTGGTTATATAGAATACACTGGAACATCTTTGACTGCGGTCTTAAAACAAGAACCGATCAAAAATCCTCAAGTAGTTTTTGATACCATTAAGCAAGCATATAGCCAACAGTTTCAACTAGAAATAATGCCTCCTTTGGGGTTTGAAAACACCTTTGCTTTTATAGTTAGAAGTGAAGATGCCCAAAGGTTGCAGATCAAAACTCTTTCGGCAGCAGCTAAATACACACCACAAATGAGAGGCGGATTTGGCTATGAATTTCTGGAACGTAAAGATGGCTACCCAGCCGTGGCAAAAACTTATGGATTAAAGTTTGCCAAGACTCAACAGATGGAGTTTGGGTTAATGTATCAAGCTTTAAAAGAAAAACAAGTAGATTTAATAGCAGCAAATTCTACTGATGGCTTAATTTCTGTTTTGAACTTAGTTGTTTTAGAAGATGACAAGCATTACTTCCCTCCATACCAGGCTGTACCAGTTTTCAATCAAGCCATATTGAAAAAATATCCTGAGTTAAGGACAGCAATAAATCAACTAGCCGGATTAATTTCTACTAAGGATATTCAAACGATGAATTATCAGGTAGATAACCAGTCACTGCCAGTGAATCAGGTTGTTCATGATTGGCTTAAACTTAAAAATATTTAATGCTGCAATTTCACCAACCTTGAGTTCCTGGCTCACCTTTAAATGGACCAACAATGTCAGAGGTGATCCATCCGGCATAAAAATCACCGGGCTGAGGAACAACTAGTTCATTATCAATGAAGCAACAATCCATCAAACGAGCATAAAAGCTATAGTAATTTTGAATAGATATGAAACTTGGAGTTGGTTCATAGTATCGCCAAACAGCAGTATTTATATACTTGTCACCGATCGACACATCATAATACTGGCACCATCCTTTCCATTCACACCAAGTTCGCTGAGAAGATTCAATCAAGAATTCTAGTTTAACATCCAAAGCCGGAATGTAGTAAACCGGAGGGTGGCTGGTTTCTAAGACCCTTTTGCCATTTAATGTCTCGGCTAAAATCAGATCATTACAAACAACTTTTATTTGTTTAGACGTGTCTTGCAAAATCGCTGGGCGGGGATAGTCCCAAACTGATTCTTGACCGGGCTGTGGTTTGATTGGGATAGGCTGCATGTTTAATACTCTATGTGGGAAAAAATAGCTAATTAATACATTTTAAAACTGTTTGCACTTATTTACAACTGTTTCTAGCTCTACATATTGAAGAGAGACTCGAAAGATTTATATCAAAGTAGCAGAAGATTTTTTTAAAAATCTTCTGCAGTAAAATTGGATACGTTAGATCACTCCTCATAGCTGATCTAAGCTTGACATAAAATTAAACCGAACCACTCTTGATGATCTGTCCAAGTTTTAATTGTTTTTAAACCTTGATCAAAAAGCTGGGTTTGGATAGTTGCTAAATCAAATTTGCGAGAAATTTCCGTCAAAATACTTTCACCGGCTAGAAACGATACCTCTAAATCAAGTGATTTTAAAGATATTTGATGACTTTTGTTACAATGTAGATACATTTCAATCTGGGCATCAGTTTCATTGTAAATTGCTTGATGAGTAAAAAAACCTGTCTCAAAATCGCCTTGAAATCTCCAGTTCAAATGAGATAACATATTGAGATTAAAAGCTGCTGTGATACCTTCAACATCATTATAGGCAGCCTCGATAATATCACTGGGCTTTTGCAAATCAATTCCTAGTAAAAAGTAATCTCCTGGTTGCAATGCCTGAACAACTTGTTGTAAGAATTGCTCACATTCTGCTGGACTAAAGTTCCCCATCGAACTGCCAAGGAACAACAACATCCGTGGCTGTAAAGAATTATATTCAAGATGTGAAAGAGCTTGTTTATAAGTTCCTAACAAGCCATGAATAGAAAAGCTCGGATATTTTTCTTGTAAATGTCTGGTGCTGATTTTTAAAATTCCTTCGCTAACGTCAACGGGTATATACTTACAAAAACTAGCGTTTCTTTGATAGACATCTAGCAAGAACTGAGTTTTGGTAGAACTGCCACTGCCCAACTCTATAAGCTGACAATATCCGGTAGTTTCAACAATTTTATCGGCATATTGATTTAAAATCCACGCTTCTGTGCGAGTTGGGTAATACTCCGGTAATTCGCAAATTTTCTCGAACAGTTCAGAACCCAAATCATCATAAAAATATTTGGGAGATAAACTCTTCGGATTTTGAGTTAATCCTTGAATAACATCTTCGCCACGATCATCTAAATCTTGATAATGATTGTTAAGGATTGTCAAAGTTTTATTCATTGTTTTTTAAACTCTCTTCAAATATAAATTTTGACGTATCTAGATCTTTTGTTGAGCTGGCATTAGTACTTTTTATGCTGTCATGCAAATCACGAGCTAATAAATTAGCATTATAGTGGATAAGGTGTATTTATCACTAGTCTTTTAAGCTGTGTCCCTATCAAGTAACTAAGTCAAGGGCTACTCTGAAACCAACATGCTGATAAAAATACGGTCGAAACCAATTTCGGTATGATGATTCTGTCATTGAGCCATTTGTTGCCCAAGATCCCCCCAGCATCATTGGGTGTTTGTCATCAAAAAATGGTGCTGAGTGATCTGGATAAAATGGATGTGGTGTAAATCCTGGCAGAGGTTTCAAAGTATCTTTAACCCACTCCCAAACATTACCCCGCAGGTCAGCAAGTCCGCCGACCGATCGGCTGGATTTAAACATACCGACCGGGCTAGGAGAAATGAATTGCAAGTTGATATTAAAATTACCTAATAGGTGATGGTCTGTGGAGATGGATAAGGCTTGTTGCCATTCAGCTTCACTCATTAGTCGAACTCTGTCTCCCCGCCATGCACAAAAAGCCTTTGCCTCATAGTAATTAACTTCGACTGGCCAAGACATAGGCAATTCTATTTCATCAAACATGGCACGATAGCGATAACCATTTTGGCTGGGAATCCAAAATTTGGGATGTCGGATGTTGTATAATTGCCTCCACTGCCAAGATTCATCTGTCCAGTACCTCTGTTGCTGATAACCATTATCTACTACAAACTCGATAAACTCTTGATTGGTAACTAAATATTTACTAGCTAAAAATGATGGGACTTCCACTGAAAGGTGCCCATATTCAATATCCCAGCCAAAAATAAGATCTGTTGATGCTTTCCCTATATTCACTACTCCGCCGGGAACTAACTGCATTTCATTGAGGCTGGCATCATTATTAATGGGAGCATAATTCCACTCATGTGGTCGCTTGAGTTGCTCGATCGGTAATTGCCGAAGTAGCATTGATGAGGTTTCAAAATGTACGCGGCAGTGCTCAATCCCCATTAGGACAGCCCAAAAAGGATTATTTTGATCAATGGGTAAATCCAAGGAAGTATTGCGAATAACAACCGTAATTACAGCTCTAGCTTTAACTCGATATTGCCAAACTTTTTCTACATCAGGCCAGGTTGCTGCTCGCAGCGTTGCTGATAGCTCTAGTGGTGTTTCTGGATCAACACCCAATTCAAATAAAGTTTCATATTCTGGATCAATCCGAGATTCTATCAAATTTGCTTGAATTAACTTGTTGATATAGAAAACAGCAGTATGTCCTAAATAAAAAATCAAACAATTTCTTAAAGGATCAGGATTCAGATAAAAAGTATCACGGCCAATCACACTCTGCATCAGACAATCATCTAGATCCCAAGCATTATTGAAGTAATCGAGAATTTTAGAACGTAATTCATCGGTAGAGACACAATTACCCAGTTCTGGCACAGAGAAAAAGTTATTCATATTTAGATACCCCCAAATGCTGTGTATATTAACTCTAGCAGCCTTAGCTCCTGCCAATCCCAGAAATTCTTTCAATTTGTACAACTTTCACACTGGGGATAAATTTTAAGGTAACTTGGACATCAAGTAATCAACTGTCAAGGAAAGATTCTATGGTTAAATCTAATTTGCTGCCTGCTTTACAAGAACTTATTGATGTAGTCGCCCGTCTGCGGGATCCAAAGAATGGTTGTCCCTGGGATTTGGAGCAGACCCCGGAGAGTTTAACTCCTTATATTATTGAAGAAGCTTATGAGACGGTTCATGCGATTCGATCGCAGCAGCCCGACCAAATCGTCGAAGAGCTAGGCGATTTATTACTGCAAGTAGTCCTGCAAGCTCAAATTGCCAGCGAAGCCGGAAATTTTACTTTGGCTGAGGTGGCCGAGGGTATCAGCAAAAAATTGATTCGTCGCCATCCTCATGTGTTTGGTGATACTCAGGTCAACAGTGTGGCGGAGGTGCGAGATAACTGGGATCAGATTAAAGCGACAGAGAAAGGAGTCGATCGGTCTCTCCCCAGCCAAAAAATCAAAAAATACACTGAGACTATGCCACCCCTCACTGCTGCGGTCAAAGTTTCAGCGGCGGCCACTAAGTTTGGTTTTGAGTGGGAAAAAGTTGATGATGTATGGGATAAATTCTCTGAGGAGCTAGGGGAATTTAAGGAAGCTTTGCAGACCGATGATGTGGAGCATCAAGAATCGGAGTTGGGAGATCTGTTATTTACAGTGGTGAATCTGGCTCGATGGTATAAGTTGGATCCAGAGCGGGGTTTGCAGGGAACTTTGAATCGGTTTAGTCAGCGCTTGGAGCAAATGGAAGCAGTGATCGATCGGCCTCTCAACGATTATTCTTTGGCAGAATTGGAAGTTCTTTGGCAACAGGCCAAGCGCAAACTGGCAGAGTAGTTTGTTACTATTGGGTCAACCGGATCGCCATTTCTAAACATGACATGACAGTCGCAACTAACCGAGAACCATTACTTCACGCTTTACCTCAGCCCGTCACTTTCGACGAGTTCGTGGTCTGGTATCCAGAAAATTCAGAATTTTGTTATGAGCTAAGACGGGGAGTGATTGTTGAAATGCCCAAACCCCGAGGACAGCATTCGGAAGTTGCTGGTTTTATTCATGATGAGTTGGCGTTGGAAATTCGACGTACTCAGTTATCTTGTTTTATTCCCAAAGATTGCCTGATTAAACTCTCTGATAACACTGGTTACGAACCTGATGTAGTGGTGCTCGATCGATCGGCATTAACCACCGAACCTCAGTGGCAAACATCATCAATCATTGAAAATGGTGCATCAATCAAGTTGGCAATCGAGGTAGTTTCGACTAATTGGCAAGATGATTATGAGTTAAAAATGGCCGAGTATGAGGCGTTGGGTATTGCGGAGTACTGGATTATTGACTATGCGGCACTCGGCGGTATCCGACATCTGGGTAAACCAAAACAGCCGACGATCACAATCGCTATGCTGGTGGATGGAGAATATGAAACTTGTCGATTCAGAGGTGATGAAGTGATTATCTCTGGGGTATTTCCTGATCTGAGCTTAAAAGCTTCACAAATCATGATGTTGGGCTAGAATATGCCCGCAACTGTACCGCTGAATTATTTGAATGATATTTTGCTGTTTGTGACTGCTTTTTTTGCTGGTGGGTTGAATGCTGTGGCTGGTGGTGGCAGTTTTATTACTTTTCCGGCTCTGATTTTTACGGGGATATCACCGATCGCTGCCAATGCTACTAACACCACTGCTATGTGGGTGGCTTCGTTGGCTAGTGTGGGGGCATATCGTCGAGACTTTGATGTGGATCGACGGATGTTGGTGATTTTAACGATCGCCAGTTTTATAGGTGGTACTTTGGGTTCGATCGCCTTGCTATATAGCGATCCTAAATGAGTTGCCGGATCAGATCGGCCTCAAAGCCTTGCACAGCAACAAGTCAATTCGGGATCTGATTTAGGACTGCTAT
>JANOXZ010000291.1:0-10803 GCA_031418695.1 Synechococcales cyanobacterium VAR_35_metabat_10 | reverse complement strand
GTAAGGTTTTCGACTGTACGATCGAGCGTCGTCAAGATCAGATCGGTTTGATTCAGCTCCGAGCTTGTCGCTCTCTCCTCGATCTGGTGCCAGTAGATAGTGAACTCGCCAAGGCTGGTGGCGCGCCCCCGGGAAAAGAAGCACGCAATTTAGACCATTTCTGCTTTCGGGTAGAACCATTCGATGAAGACAGTATTCGCCACCATCTGCACGTAAATGGTGTCGAGGCTGGCTC
Source organism: Synechococcales cyanobacterium VAR_35_metabat_10 (assembly GCA_031418695.1). GTDB lineage: Bacteria > Cyanobacteriota > Cyanobacteriia > Cyanobacteriales > Chamaesiphonaceae > JAAFHZ01. The sequence continues at coordinate 10,568 of JANOXZ010000291.1, read as the reverse complement.
GGTTGCCACACGCTATGGTGCCGAAGGCTACGGTGATTCGATCTATGTCACTGATCCAGAGGGTAACGTAGTCGAGATTAAGGGGCCACCACATAATTGAGTATTGAGAACCAAATCACAAGTCAGTCATTCTGTAGTGAGAATTCAGCTACGAATGGAATTTAATGAATATATCGGATGAAATAAGTTGAGATTCCAGCATCTTCGCTCTACTGTAGCTATGCAAATAAATAGGAGAAATAAAATGATTTCCAGCTCTCAATTTCAGCTCAGGTTCAAACTTATTTATCGAGGAAATATATTTTATCGGGATGCTCAGCCGATCATGTCCACCAAGATAAATGAACTAGATAGGCCAACGGTAACACTGATCTATAGAGAAAATACTTACGAACGTAGACTAAAGCCACCTAAACCCTATCAAAAGCCCCGCATTATTAACTGGCGTTGGCAATAGATGATCGTCCGGAAGTTTATGACCATTTCTAGATATGAGATAATTCCAGATTGTCGCAATCTCAAATACTTAAGTGAATTTAACTTTTTCAGGCAAAACCATGTCTACTAATTCTAAGAAGTCTAGCAAAAGTAAATCCTCATTGTTTCTTGCTATAGTTGTTATTCTTGGCTCTACAATTATTGTTGGCAGCTCTGCTGTTTTTGGCTTTTCCATCCTATGGAAAGAATGTTCTCGGCTGATTAAGAATAGTCCGATCGCCTATCCATCATCTTGGCATACAAATAACTGAAATTTTAGTCGTAATTGCTCCAAGCCTAATTAAACACAACATGTTTTGTCGGTGATAATCTCGATCCTTATGTGAATGTGAGCATCCAATTGACAAAAATTAACATGTTTTCTGGTTGTGATTGCACTAATGTAGTATATTTATTTCAAGTGTAGAGAGCTTAACATACCTTACCGTAAAACTAGATTTCAAAAATATTGATTTTTAGTAATGTTGGGTTTTCAAGATTCGTTGACTTGATTTTCTAATACTTTTACAAATAGGAAGTGATTAAAATGACTGAATCCGAAATCTTTGTTTTTGGCGATAGCCTCTCTGACACCGGCAACATTTTTGCTTTAACGAAAGGAGAAGTTCCCCCATCTCCTCCATACTTTCAAGGACGGGTATCAAATGGCCCCGTAGCCATTGAACTCCTGGCAGCTCAAGATCCTAACTTCACATTGAACCCTCTTAACAATTTTGCGATATTAGGTGCTGGAACGGGGAAAAACAATTCTCTTGAAAATGATCTTGGGGGTATAGATTTACCTGGTTTGCGTGATCAGCTTGATACATTTAGCGCCATAACTAAATTTCAAACCACTACTGGCACGGCTGACAAAAATGCACTGTATATTGTCTGGGCAGGTTCCAATGACTTTATAGACTATATCGGTGGCAGCAGCACCGATGACCCGGCAAGACTGATTGCGGATGGCGTAACTAACCTGAGTTATGCCGCGACCACCTTACACAATCTTGGTGCTGAAAAAATAGTTTTACCCAATTTAACCGATTTGGGTCAGCTACCATCCAGCCGAGGATTACAAGCAGAAGTAGAAGCCACTGCTATTTCGAGAGCCTTTAATGCCGCCCTGTCTCTGGAATTAAGCAATCTAAACTTTGCTATAACCGAAGTAGATCTGTTTGCTGCTGGAGAAGAAGTCAAAAAAAATCCTACCAGCTTTGGCTTTACCAATATCACCGATCCATTGCTGCCACTACAATTGAGTCCGACTCCTCCCAGCAATCCTGAGCAATTTTTCTTTTGGGATACCTTCCACCCCACTACTCAAGGCCATCAAATCTTAGCCAACACGATCGAACGAACCATCACTGGTGATATTCCTCAACTCTCATTCAACAAGGTTTTAGGCACTGCCAAAAGCGATCGCCTTAGAGGAACAGCAGCCAACGACGATATTCGTGGTGATGCCGGTGATGACACCCTACGTGGTTTGAATGGCAATGATCGTTTGCAGGGGGGCGATGGTAACGATAAATTATTTGGCGATCGGGGAGATGACATTCTGAGCGGTGGCAATGGTGATGATATTCTTGAGGGTGGTCAGGGTAATGATATTGGCTTTGGTGGCAATGGTGATGATCGGTTGTTTGGTGAATTAGGAGACGATATTTTAATTGGTGACGATGGTAATGACTTGATCGAAGGAGGCAAGGGAAATGATTACCTCTTGGGTGGCAAAGGTAAAGATCGCATTTGGGGTGATGCGGGTAACGATATTTTAAATGGTGGTGGCGATAACGATAAATTATTTGGTGGTGCCGGAGCCGATATTCTCACTGGCGGCTTTGGTGCCGATACCTTCTCAGGAGGCCAAGATGCCGATCGATTTGTTTGGAAAAACCTAGGTGAATCACTGTTGAGTGACTTCGATCGCCTAACTGATTTTGATATCGGCAAGGACTTTTTGGATTTCCAAATCCCGGTTAATGCCGCTGGATTAGCTGAGCTGGGACGAGTTTCGACATTAACTCAAGATGCGATCGACGATGTGTTAACCAGTGGTCAATTTGTGGCCACTGGGGCTGCCACCTTTATCTTGGGTGCTAGAGATTTCACCCGTACCTTCTTGGCCATCAACGATAGCGTTGCTGGCTTCCAGCAAGACAAAGATGCCATCATTGAAATTACTGGCTTTAGTGGTAAGTTAACTGATTTAGCAATTATCTAAAAATCATATAGTATTGTGCTGCTCGATGGCGGAAAACATTGGCGACAGCGGCAACTTTTGATACGGCTGGCTTGGTTGCCACACGCCATGGTGTCGAAGGCTACGGTGATTCGAGCTATGTCACAGATCCATAGGGTAATGTGGTCGAGATTAAGGGGCTACCACATAACTGAGAATTGAGAACCAAATAGTAAGCCAAATAGTAAGTCTGTCACAAGTCAGTCATTCTCAGGTGCGAACTCAGATATGGATGGAATTTAATGAATACATCAGGCTCAAACAAGTTGAACTTGATATTCGGGTGCCCAGCCTGCGAAATGTAGCCGTGACTCCGCCATACTTTCATGATGGGTCGGCCAAGACCTTGAAAGAATCGATTACCAAAATGACCAAATATCAGCTCGGGCGCTCCCTACCCACTGAGCAGATTGAACTGATTGCCCAGTTCTTAGGCACTCTCACTGGTGAGTATCGAGGTAAGCCATTATGAAATCAAATTTCTACCGCAAAATCGTAGCAATATTTGGTTCTCGCCAAAAACCAAATTACCCCCAGCAGTTTTTAGCCTGGAGCGGTTATTTACTGATTGCCGCACTCTTGGTCTTAATCGTTCTTTGGTTCAAATACCTCCCGATCGATATCGATCGACACAATCAATTTTTGGCTCATCTGCGCCAAATGCAAAGCTTAGATGCCCGCATTAATCAAATTTTTTTGCAGGCACGGGATGGACTGTTGAACAATTATGACCCTATTGTTAACGATTTAGCCCAAATAAAGCAACTACAGGTCAATCTCCACCAGATGCCTAGCTTTATCGACTTGGAAAGCCGCAAAGAACTCGATCGCCTACTGCAAAAACACATTGATATTTGGCAGCAAAAAGAAGAACTGATCTTAAGATTTCAATCGCAAAATGCCGTTTTGATGAATTCACTGGCCTACTTCCCAATTGCGATCACCGATGCCGTTAATAGGAATGCCAACAATCCCAGTCTATCCAGTCGCTTGAACATCCTGCTAAGGGATATTTTATTGTTTAATCTCTCTACCGAGAAAAATTTAGTTTCTCAAATTGATCGCGAAATCCAACAAATCTTGATAGATACCAACTCTACACCTGAAGAGGCAACGATTAAAATAGCTGTTGCCCACGCCCAGATCATTCTCGAAAAACGGACTCTAATCAATGATTCAGTGGTGACTTTGATGGAGTTGCCCACTGCCCAAAATAGCGAAAACCTGGCCTCGGCTTATAATCATCGCTATCAACAAGCGATCGGCAAAACTAATAACTATCGACTGTGGTTCTATTTGTTTTCCATCCTCTTGGTAGCAGGGATTGCTAGTTGGATCGTGCTGAGGATTCGAGTTTATGCCGCTGCCACTCAGCAAGCTGAAACAAAATATCGCAGCATTTTTGAAAATTCAGTAACCGGGATCTTTCAAGAAACTCCGGACGGTTGCTTTCTCAATGCAAATTCCCGTCTGGCAGAGATTTATGGCTATACATCTGTCTCTGCTTTAATTGAAAACGTCAAGGATGTAGAACGTCAAATTTACGTCTTGCCCGAGCGACGACAAGATTTAGTTCGTCTTCTGAGTGAGCAGGGATCGGTGGCAAACTTTGAGTCGCAAATTTATCGTCCTGATGGCACGACAATCTGGATTTCTGAAAACACTCGTTGTGTGCATGATGGCAAGTTGTGCTACTACGAAGGCACGGTTACTGATATCAACGATCGCAAACAAACAGAAGCGGCTCTGAAGGCTTCCGAAGCCAAATTTTTAGCAGCCTTTCGCTCTGCGCCCCACCCGATCGCGATTGCCACGATCCCAGACTGTTACTTAATTGAGGTAAATGACAGTTTCTGTCGTGAGATGGGCTATTCTCGCAAAGAAGTTATTGGACGGAATGGCTTGGAGCTGGGTTTTTATAAAAATCTGGAAGATCGAGCCAGAATTATTCGCATCCTGCTAGAAAAAGGTGCTATTCGCCATCAGGAAATAGAAATTCGTACTAAAAGAAAAAAAGTCAGAACCGTGATGATTTCGGCTGAGGTGGTCAATCTTAATGGACAAGACTGCTTTTTGCTGGTTGGCAATGATATCACCGATCAAAAGCGAGTAGAAATAGCTCTGCGCGAAGCCAAAATTGCCGCCGAATCGGCCAATTCCACCAAGAGCCAGTTCTTGGCGAACATGAGTCACGAGCTACGGACTCCTTTAAACATTATCCTGGGGTTCACTCAACTATTGTTACGAGATACCCGTCTGATAACTACTCAACAACAAGCACATTTAGACACGATCGCCCGCAGTGGTGAACATCTGTTGGAGTTAATTAACGACATCTTAGAAATGTCCAAGATTGAAGCAGGTCGATCGAGTCTAAACGAAAGCAGCTTCGATCTGGCTGATCAATTGCAAGCTTTAACTGTTATGTGGCAACCAAAGGCAATAGAGAAAGGGCTGCAACTGACCGTAGAACGACGAGTTGAGGTGCCGCAATATATCCATACCGATGAGTGCAAACTCCGCCAAGTCTTGATGAATTTATTGTCTAATGCCATTAAGTTCACTGAAACTGGGCAGATCAGCTTACGAGTTTGGGTGCAACCAGGGCATAGTGATGTAGAAACCACCAATAAAACCCAGCGTCTTTGCTTTGAGGTAGAAGATACCGGTGCCGGAATTGCCCCAGAAGAGCTAGAAATTTTGTTTGATGCCTTTGCTCAAACTGCATCAGGTCGTCAGTCTCAGCAAGGGACAGGACTGGGACTGGCCATTAGCCGCGAATTTGTCTGGCTGATGGGCGGCGATTTAACGCTGACAACCCAAGCGGGACGGGGAACTACTTTTTGGTTTGATATCCCGTTGGTGATGATTGATCAGGCCGCGCAGTCGAATGTCGCTGTACTGGAGGATTTCCCACCGCCACATACCCAACGGGTGATTGGGCTAGCTCCTAATCAGCCCAGCTATCGAATATTGGTCGTCGAAGATCATCAGGAGAATCGTCAACTACTAGTTAAACTATTAGAACCATTAGGTTTTGAAATTCACCAAGCCGCCAATGGTCAAGAGGCGATCGAGCAATGGCAGGCTTTTGCACCTCACCTGATTTGGATGGACTTGCGAATGCCGGTGATGGATGGCTATGAGGCCACCAGACAGATCAAAGCACAGCAACACAGACAGGCCACGGTGATTTTGGCGCTGACGGCCAGTGCCTTTGAAGAAGAACGGGCAATGGCGATCGCGGCGGGCTGTGATGACTTTATTCGGAAACCCTTCCGGGAAACGGAGATTTTCGAGAGAATGGCACACTATTTGGGGATCAGCTATCGCTACGAAACACTGGTTTTACCCAGCACCAGAGATGCGCCAAAACCCGATTTAAATACCGCATCACTACTATTAAAACAGATGCCTGTGGAATGGCAATCGCAACTACACCAATTTGCTACTCAAGTTGATGCCGAACAAATTATTGGATTAATCGATCGCATCCCACCAGAAAATTCGGCTTTAGCCGTAGCGATCTCCGATTTAATGAATCGTTATCGATTCGACCAAATTGTTGAATTGACCCAAAATCTGCAACTTCAAGATCCGAGCTTATCTGATCATCATTCTTAAACTCAGGAGCAATGCACTATGAACCTATCTAATCCGACAAAAGGCAATATCTTAATTGTTGATGATACCCCAGATAACTTGCGCCTATTATCATCTACCCTGATCGAGGAAGGATACAAAGTGCGCAGCGTCATTAATGGGGCAATGGCTCTAATGGGCGCACAAGCGGCTCCCCCCGACCTTATCGTACTAGATATCAAAATGCCCGATATGGATGGCTACGAAGTCTGCCAACGTCTGAAACAGTTTCAGCAGACCCGCGAGATTCCGGTGATTTTCATTAGTGCCTTAGATGATGTATTCGATAAAGTTAAAGCTTTCAACAGTGGTGGTGTAGATTATATTCAGAAGCCATTTCACATCGAAGAAGTTCGCGCCCGCATTGAAAATCAACTTACTATTCGCCGACTACAAGTTCAGCTTCAGTCTCAGAACGATCGGTTGCAGCAATCTCAGGCAGAGCTTTTACAAGCGCTAGATCAGGAGCGATCGCTCCAACAATGCATCGAAAAAATGGCGGCGATCGAAGAACGTAACCGTATTGCCCGCGAGATTCACGACTCTTTAGGACATTCCCTGACAGCTCTCAATGTGCAGATGCAGGCAGTTGCCAGTTTATTGCTGACCGATCCCATGCAAGCCCAGTCTTTTCTGCATCAAGCCCAGCGTTTGGGCAAAACTGCCATGCAGGAAGTGCGAGAATCGGTTAGTGCTCTGCGAGCAGAGTCCCAAGAGCCAGCAGAGCCTCTAGCAGAGACGATCGAGGCTCTAGCCGAGGAATTTCGACAGGTAACAGGCATTACTCCCACGGTGCATACTAACGTCACTAAACCTATTTCCTGTTTTGTATCTAAGACGCTCTATCGGATTGTGCAAGAAGCATTGACCAATATTTCTAAATACGCTCAAGCTGCTCAGGTTCAAATTAATTTGGTAACGAAAAATGACAATAATGGCCAAGATGCTGCCGAGGAGAGATTGTCTGATCAGAAAATGGGGATAACTTTGCCTCTATCGATCGGGAGCCAAAGTCAGAAAGCCAGACTACGCCAACGCATCTGTCTCACGATCGCCGACAACGGCCAAGGGTTTAATTGTCAACAAAAAACAACTGGATTTGGACTACAAGGAATGCAGGAACGAGTAGCTGCTTTAGATGGTGAACTGTATGTAACTACATCACCAGGATCTGGTTGCCAGATTCAGGTAGAACTTCCTTTATCAGAGGCACTTTTATGATTAATTTATTGCTAGTAGATGACCAAAGTTTGATTTGCCAAGGTTTAGCAGCCGTGCTGAACCAAGAAGCAGATCTACAAGTGGTGGGTGCGGCGGAAAATGGCCAAGCAGCGATCGATCAGGTCAAATCTTTGCAGCCTGATGTTGTATTGATGGATATCCGGATGCCAGTGATGACCGGAATCGAAGCAACAAGGCTGATTGCGGAGCAGTTTCCGAATGTCAAAGTATTAATGTTAAGTACCTTTGATGAAGATCGTGATATTGCCCAATCGGTACGTGCCGGTGCCAAAGGATATTTGCTCAAAGATATGCCTGCTCAAGAGCTAGCCGAAGCAATTCGGTTAGTTCATCGTGGCTATAGCCAAATGGCTCCTGGCTTGATCGAAAAACTGGTAACTAGCGTTACCGATCCAGATGATGCTGTACCACAGACCGAACCAGAAGCCTTAAAACTACTCCCACCAAGAGAAAGGGATGTTTTGCAGTTAATTGGTAAGGGTTTGACAAATCGCCAAATCGCCACTCAATTAAACCTGGCAGAAGGCACAGTTAAAACTTATGTGACTCACATCCTGAACCGACTGGTGCTACAAAATCGATCGCAACTGGCCATATTTGCCAACTCATTTACGAAGTGTAAACCGTAAATGTTGACAAAAGTCAACTGCATTCAGACTCTTTTGTAAACTATTAATCAAGACCTTTTTGAGATTCTTTTTAATTCAGGAGTTTCTATTATAAGGACATATCAATCAAGTACGTCCTTATCTAAGTTTCAGGAATAATGCTATGAAAAACATCAAAAGATTCGCCACTATTCTTAAATGGTCGAGTAGTTCCTGCGCGATCGCTGGCGGGATTTTGCTGGCATCAAACATTCCCACGAGCAGATTTGGATTCGTGGGGCTAGCCGCAAGTTCATCTCAAATGTTGTTAGCTAGCTTATTGATGGCAGATAAAACAATGATTGTCTATTCGGGTGCGCTGTTTATTTTTGTAGATTGTTTAGGAGTATTAAGATGGTTGATTGTATAAAGATATTAAAGATTCACAGAAATGCTAACTAGTTTTTATCAGACCTCTTCAACATGTTTACTATTATCTGTAAAAGGAGCTATAGAAATGCTGACTAGTTTCCCTAAAACTTTCTCGACCTCTTTACTGCCATCCATCAGTAAAGCAAAAAATCTTAATTCAACCCCTTATGGACTGCCTTTTTTCAGTCCAGCACCAGAAACAATCGAAGCACCAGACTTGGAATCATTGATTGCACCGATCGTCATCCAGCTCTGTGAGACAACTGGTTGGGATTATGGCGAAATATGGATTCCTATAGATAGTTTGGCAGGTAATTCAGCAGATGATGAAACTGTTTTAGAACTTAGTTCTGTTGGTCATATTGCACCCGATGTAGACGATTTGCTGTCTATAGAGCAATTTCAGTTATGTAGTGAAGGTTGTGTGGTATCACCCGATGAAGGTCTACCGGGGCGGGTTTGGTCATCTGGGCGATCGGAGTGGCTTGCCGATGTGACCGCTGAATCAGAGTCTTATTGGTCACGAAATCAACTTGCTAGAGCCTTTGATATTGCTACTGGGTTTGCAACACCGGTTATCGTGAGAGATCGATCAAAATCCACACTTTGCGGACGAGTGCAAGCAGTGCTGGTATTTTTCAAGCAGAAACATAGCAATTAACAATTAGCAAAAGTCTTAAGTATAAATTCTTGATATATCAACGAAAGTAAACTAAGGCTGCTCTCTTTTGTTAATTATGATTCAAGACATTTTCCAGATGTTTATTCGAGAGAAAATCTTTAATATAAATACAGCTAAGCACACAACTTAACACCAATCACAAATCAATTAAAGGAAAACTATGAAACTTATTTGTCGTGGCCCCACCTACAACTATGATCCTATTAAAGCAAAAAATAACTCCCCAGTTCAGCATACCGGCGAATCAGCTTATAGATTGATTTATCGGGGGAGTACTTATCTATTTGATCCAGCTACTGCAAAAGTTGCTGCGGTCAAACCACATAGCTATGAACTGATCTATCGAGGTAGTACTTATCTGGTGAATCGAAATGAAGCAGGCAAAGTGACTGCGGTAGCTCATTCGGTGAACACTTTTCAGCGTAAAACGTTGACAAATCACTCTGCAATATCAAAGATCTCTGACAAGCACCTAGAAAAACAATCACATTAACTCTATCATCTACAACTTTAAAAGAGGCTTAAATCATGTCAACGAAATATCTGTCCACCGCTACTCCCTCATTGGAAACCCTTAGCGAATTTCCTTCGGAAACGCTCAGAGATCGGCAAAAAACCCATTTCTTCAAAGAGTCTGTGTCATCCGATATCAAAAACCTTTACGACGGTGTTTTCACAGAATTACCTTGTGAACCAGAGACTTCATTTAGTCCGGAACCATCATATCCAAAAACTAACCACTACACCACCACGATCGCCGCAAATGGAGATGCCACTGACATCTATTACCCGATCGTTGATGCCACCACCTATCCGGGCGAGTTTCCGATCGCCCTCCTGCTGCAAGGAGCACAAGTAGATAAAGCAGATTACTCTAATTTTGCATCTCAAGTAGCAAGCTATGGTTTTATTGTGGTGGTTCCTAATCACCAAAGAACTTTGACAGCCCCCACTGGCCAATCGTTCACAGGACTATTTTCCGAGCCGCAACAAGTCAACGACGTTTTGGAGCAAATGGTGATCGAAGACCATAATCCTGATTCACCGATCGCCGAAATTGTCGATACCGATAAGTTGGGATTGCTAGGACATTCTTTTGGGGGTAGCGTAGGACTAGGTGCTAGCCAAACAGATATCTGTATTGTAGTTTAGACTATACAGTAAAACCTCTCTAGTGAATAATTCCAATAAAGATAACTATATGAATAGGGGCGGCGTGTAGCTTAAGCAGTAGATTTTTTGGGCTGAGAGGGCTTTT
>JANOXZ010000290.1:0-3948 GCA_031418695.1 Synechococcales cyanobacterium VAR_35_metabat_10 | reverse complement strand
TATTGGCCTTTGCCAAACACCCTATATGTAGAAGGCTATGCCCTCGATCGCTTTGCTGCCGGAGCCTGGGGCTTGCAGCCTACCCAAAAAAATAAGATTGGCATAGTGTTTGACAAATCGATCGAGCCAGAGTTATTACAGCGTCATATCCAAGCTGCTGATGCTGCCCGTGCTGCTCTAGGGCTAGATATTACCGGTTATATCCTTACCGATGAGCCTTTAGGGGTAGAACTAAAAACTGCCGATTCTGGAGCCTCCTGGGGCACAGTTCAAAGATTAGATAGTTTATTGCGCGCTGCTGATAAATTAATTAGCCAGGGGGCAACGGTGATCGCCGTTGTTGCGCGGTTTCCGGATGACCCTGGTGCCGAAGTACTGCAAGCTTACCGTCATGGACAGGGCGTAGATCCTTTAGCTGGAGCGGAGGCCGTAATTTCCCATGCGATCGTCCGGGAATTTAAAGTGCCCTGTGCCCATGCCCCAGCCCTGTCACCGCTAGACCTAGATCCAGAGATTTCCCCGCGCTCCGCCGCCGAAGAGCTAGGTTACACTTTTTTACCATGTGTATTGGTGGGCTTAAGTAAAGCGCCGACATTTACAACAAATTATCAAGCAGATTCTGGGGCGATTTGGGGTGAAAGCGTTGATGCTGTCATCGTTCCAGCCAGTGCCTGCGGTGGAAGTGCCCTGCTCAGCTTTGCTACCAGCAAGACTAAGATTATTACAGTGGCAGAAAATCACACCCGCATGTCAGTCTATCCAGCTAATCTAGGGATTTCAGCAATCTCGGTTAGCTCTTACTTAGAAGCCATTGGGGTCGTGATTGTCGATCGAGCAGGCATGAGCCTAGAAAGCTTTACCCCTCAGATCAGCCCACTGCGGCAATTCTCTTAAGCTTGATGGATCATGCACAAATCACCTTCTCCAGAAATGGGCTATATGAGTCGCTTTGAAGTTTTAGGCGCGATCGGAGTCACGTCTTTAATTTTGCTAGTAGCTTCTAAGTTCACCTTGTACATCGGGCAAATGACTCTGCCCGCAGTGGTCTGGAGTTGGCAAGATTTAGCGACTGGCCTGGGTTTGGGTATCGTAATTGTCCTCAGCAGCCAGTTGGTCTACAGACTCTGGCCAGACTACCGCAAAAGCGCCGACTTTTATCTCGACCAAATCTTGGCACCATTGCTCTGGCCAGATTTGATCTGGCTAGGCTTGTTACCAGGACTCAGCGAAGAGCTGCTGTTTCGCGGTGTAATTGTAGGTGGTTTGGGCTATGGTCTGCTGGGATTATTTGGAGCAGCTCTGTGCTTCGGATTACTGCACATGAGCAGTGTCAAACAATGGCCTTACGCCTTGTGGGCAGGCATTGTGGGTCTGATTTTGGGTGGAGGACTAATCTTTACCGGCAATTTGTTAGTGCCGATCGTTGCCCATATTTTTTGCAATCTTTGCTCAGCCAGTGTCTGGAAATGGCGCAATAATTCTTGAATCCAACGAAGGATCTATGGTTTAAAACCATTTTCTGGTTCACATTCTTCCTCATCTTCGTCTTCACGAATCCGAGTGATCGGAAAATTAGCAATCAAAGCAGTTGCCCGCTGATTGCTCTCCAGCGAAAAATCTAGTCCTTGCGGATCAACTTCCACATAGCGAGAAATTACATCCAAAATCTCGCGCTGCATCATCTCTAGCGCCTTCGGACTGAGATCTACTCGGTCATAAGCCACCACCAATTGAAGGCGCTGTTTTACCTTTTGGCGGCTAGAGTCCGCCCGATCGCGACCACGGATAAGTTCGAGGAAGTTGAACATAGCTTACAGCAATGAATTCATTGAAAAATAATTTATTTGAGAGAGATTAAGCGACGAAACCGGGTGAAAAAGCCTTCTTTAGGAATATCTAAGTTTAGAAAATCCACTTTTTCACCTTGAATACGGCGGGCAATATTATTAATTGCTTCGGCAGCCAGGGTTTTAGTAGTATCTAATACTAGCGGTTCTCCTCGGTTAGTGGAAGTGATAACCCTCTCTTCTTCCGGAACGATTCCAATCAAAGGCAGCGCTAAAATTTCCCCCACATCGGCCACCGACATCATGTCATTAGCTTCGACCATTGCTGGTCGCAGTCTATTAACAATCAAGTGCGCAGGTCGAATATTATTGGCTTCGAGCAAACCAACTACTCGATCGGCATCCCGCACCGCCGAAATTTCGGGAGTTGTCACTACCAAAGCTTCTTGAGCAGCAGCGATCGCGTTTTTAAAGCCCATCTCGATCCCGGCTGGGCTATCAATCAACACGAAGTCAAACTGATGAGATAGTTCACCCACCATCCACTTCATGTGGTTAGGGGTAATCATTTCGGCCTTGCGGTTCTGAGTTGCTGGCAGCAATACCAAGTTCGGTTGGCGTTTATCCCGCACCAGGGCTTGATCCAAACGACATTCTCCGGCCAGAACTTCTACCGCTGTGTATACCACTCTATTTTCTAGACCCAACAACAGATCCAAATTTCTCAGACCAAAATCGGCATCCACCAGAGCGACCTTAGCTCCCAACCTGGCTAAGGTCATGCCTAAATTGGCGGTGACAGTGGTTTTACCCACCCCTCCTTTGCCGGAGGTAATTACAATAACTCTAACCATATTGATGATGGAAATGGGATAGCAAACAGTAGTTTTTTAACAATTTAGATAGATGCCCGTATTAAGTTCCAGATTTTAGAGGCGATCGGCTACATGAGCAAGTTTATGTTACTAAAAAAAACGATTCCTATTTTGGGTACTGCGATCTACTAGTGCAGGGATACGCTTGGACTCCATTGAGGGAGTAATGCGAATCACACCATCAACCACATGAGCAACTTCCGGTTCCAGGTTGACCGGCTGTTGTTCAGGCGATCGAGCAATATAATTGGCAATCCGAATTTGGGTCGGAAACATTTGCAAGGCCATGATCAGACATTGCTCATTGCCCCGTGAGCCAGCATGGGCGATCCCCTTCAGGTTGCCCCACACAATAATGTCACCCGCTGCGATAATTTCCCCCCCAGGATTCACATCACCAATAATCACCACCGTCCCGGGATGCCGAATTTCCATGCCCGATCGCACGGTCATTTGCAAATACAGCGGTTCAGCTAAGGCATCTCTGCTCATCGCCAAGTTATGTGGGTTGTGCTGCTGCACCGAATAACCAGCCGTCGCAGCGGCCACCGCCGTCTGTCGCCGACTGGTATGCACTAGCTGTAAAGACAACTGCACTTCTTCGAGGGCGTTGGCCATGATCTGTAATTGGCGGGTATCGATCAGCCGATCTTGAGCATATAAATGCACCGGAGTCAGGGGCTGCCAAAAACGTTTGGCTCCAGCCAAGCGCTGTTGAATTTGCTCCCAAATCTCACTCCAGCCAGTGTCATTAGCAGTCTCAGACAAATTGGGTAGCAGCAATTGAATCACGCCATCATCGGTCTTAAGATGCACATGCCAACTGATAAAACTGGTCTCGGACGCTTTCGGGGTATCTGCAGCAAAAGACGGATCCAGATTTGCGGAATTACCATCAGGATCTGGAGTAAAGTCTTTTGCAAGTTGGGTAGGGTCTAGTTTCAGACTGGGTATCAATTTGTTTGCCGGGGAGTCAGGACTAGGCGCTTCTGGATTAGTAACAGAAGCTTGATTGGCTGCTAGAGACTCTGGCACAACAGAATTATCGGTGTTCGAGGGGGGAGTGTCGGTGGTAGTCATGGCTCTGTCGATCAAAGGGGATTTTTGGGGCATTGCAAATAAACATACGATTACTATCCCAGATATATGATTAAAAAAGAATAGAGATTACCAGACAAATTTGGTCTGTTAACTTTTTAAGGCAGTTTTTGTGATCGAAATTTGGCTTTGATGGTCTGAAAAACCAGGCCAGAAGTCGGATCGAACATTAGTACTGTCAAGAATAT
>JANOXZ010000289.1:0-1775 GCA_031418695.1 Synechococcales cyanobacterium VAR_35_metabat_10 | reverse complement strand
GCGATCGCCTTTGGCGCAAGCGGAGCTATCGGAGCAATTAATGCTCAACCCCAGCAAGTAGTGGCCGACAATTGGCAGCCACCGGCTCCTGAACCAGTTACTGTCAAACCCTATTTCCCCTCGCCGAGTCGTCGTCTGGGTCAATGGTGGCAAAGACGGCTGCGCAAATATCCTTTCTATGGACAACAGAGCGCTGCCGACTGTGGAGCCGCTTGTTTAGTGATGGTGGGTAGGTATTGGGGCAAGAGCTTCAAGATCAATCGAGTACGCGAGATGGCCGTGATCGCCAAAGATGGCTCTAGCCTGAAGACACTCTCGGCAGCGGCAGAAAGCTTAGGTTTTAACAGTCGCCCAGTCAAAGCCAGCGTTGACCAACTGGCTAAACAAAGACTGCCACTGATCGCCCATTGGCGGGGCAATCATTATGTGGTGGTCTACGAAATCAGTGCTAAAGATGTAATTATTGGCGACCCAGCGATCGGTCAACGGCAGGTCAGTCGTGAAGAATTCAGCAAAAACTGGACAGGCTTTTGTCTGTTTGTAGAACCAACGGTTTCTTTAACCAGCGGAGACAAAAAGGGTGAGAAAAAAGATAGCAGCTTTTGGCAGTTATTTGAGTTAGTAGCCCCTCATCGCACCGTAATTGGCGAAGTATTTGTGGCTTCGATCGTCCTGCAAATTTTTGGTTTAATATCACCAATTTTTACGCAGTTGATCCTTGATCGGGCAGTAATTCATAAATCATCTGATAGCTTGAATGCTTTTATCATTGGACTCTTATTGATGGCCATCTTTCAGATTGCCATGTCTACCCTGCGCCAATATTTGATTTTTATTACGGCAATTCGGATTGATACGGCGATGATCGTGGGCTTTATTCGTCATGCCTTTAGTTTGCCCCTGTCTTACTTTGACACCCGTAAAGTCGGTGATATCACTTCCCGCATCGAAGAAAACCACAAAATCCGCAGCTTTATTACCGGCGAAACGATCGGCTTAATCTTAGATATTCTGTCGGTATTTGTGTATGTCACACTGATGTATGTGTATAGCTGGAAACTGGCCACCCTGGTAATGGTATCGATTCCGCCATTTTTGATTTTGAATTTGCTTTCTACGCCGTTTCTGAAAAAGCTATCACGGGAGGCTTTTAATGCCTATGCTGAAGAAAACAGTTATCTGATCGAAGCCCTCAATGGTGTCCGCACGGTCAAATCTATGGCGGTAGAACGCACTGTGCGCTGGCGTTGGGAAGAATTGTTGAACCATGAAATTAAGCAGCAGTATCAGAAAAAAATGTTTGGCATCAAAGTGCAAGCCATTAGTTCGGTGCTAGATTCCTTTAGTAGTGTGGCCTTACTTTGGCTAGGTTCATCCCTGGTGATTAGCGGTGAGTTTAGTATTGGTCAACTTTTTGCTTTCAATATGCTATCGGCCAATGTAATTGGCCCCTTTAAGCGCCTCGCTGGTATTTGGAATCAATTCCAAGAAGTAACCATTGCGATCGAACGGATTTGTGACGTAATTGAATCACCTCCCGAAGAAGATCCCCAAAACAATACTAAACAGCAACTCGGCAAACTACGCGGTCATATTGTGTTCGATCGAGTCACTTTCCGCTACAACCCCCACACCGAAACCAATACTCTAGAAAATCTCACCTTTGAGATTAAACCCGGTCAGACTGTAGCTCTAGTGGGGCGCAGTGGCTCCGGTAAAACCACTTTATCGAAACTCTTGCTGGGACTATATACTCCTACTTCCGGCAAAATATC
>JANOXZ010000288.1:0-3112 GCA_031418695.1 Synechococcales cyanobacterium VAR_35_metabat_10 | reverse complement strand
TCCCCCCCAATGAAGCGGTGCTCTACATTACGACCTTGGGTCAACCTCAAAATTAATTCGTAACTCATTATGAATCACAAGTTTAGGACAGAGCGTTCTCTGGGTAGTTTTCCAGGAAGTTCTTTGAGCCGTTATTTGCTTTGGGCAATTTTGCCAACCCTGTTAGTAGTACGCGGCATTAGTAAGCCGGTATTGCAGCGTTTTCAGTTGCTCAATTACAACCCTCCTTCAGAGGTGTCCCAACTGGCGACCCAGGCGAATATGAGTGATGAGGGGCGCAAGGTCTTTTACCTGACCACACCCACGATCGAAGCCAAAAAAGTTGGTTTAAAGCTCTGTACTAGCAGCGATGCCGAAAAAACCATTACTTTGGGCTGCTATGTATCAGGCAAGGGAATTTTTATTCAAAAAGTCACTGATGAGCGTTTGGCTGGCACTATGCAGGTCACAGCCGCCCATGAGATGCTGCACGCGGTATACCACGAGCATCTCTCTAGTTCTGAAAGAATTGAAATCGATCAAGAGCTGCTGCGCGTATTTGATAACTTAAATAATCCTCGGTTAAAAAGACTGATTCAAATTTACCGTGATCGTAATCCTAGCCATGTGAATAGTGAACTCCATTCCTTTTTGGGCACCGAAGTAGTCAATCTAGGGCCAAAGCTAGAACAGCACTATGGCAAATATTTTTCCGATCGGGCTAAATTGGTGGCGATGGCACAACAAAAAGATCAGTTGTTTGCTGGAATTGAAAATAAGGCAGGGGGAATTGATCAACAGTTAAAAACCTTAAAAACTCAAATCGATAATCGGGGAAAAACTCTACAAGAAATGGATACAGCAATGCGCAGCAGTGGCGTGACAGAAGATCAAAAACGTCTTTACAATGCCCATATTCAAGCACTACATGAAGAAACAGAATACTACAATCAATTGGTAGGAACTTATAACGGTCTATCTTCTGAAGGTTCTTCTCTGAATGATTCGCTGCAAAACGTATCTGAGAATGGTAAAAAGCAGGGCGAATCTTCTCCTCAATAAATATCTATGCTCTTTTGCAAGTGTGCAAGACATGATCAAAAAATAAAATTCAGTGAAAATTTGGGAATTCCCTCAAAATAAGCTGTAATATACGTTTCGTGGTCAACCTCAAAATTAATCCAGTGGCATAGTTAATAATGAGATACAAGTCCGGTCTAGCTGGTTATCTGGTATGGGCGATTGTGCCTGCTCTGTTGCTGATTCGTTGGCAGGGTAAATTTGTTCGAGATAGCGTGCAGTTAGCCCGTTATACACCGCCACCAGAAGTGGCAGCTCTAGCTCAACAGGCCAATATGAGCGAGGATGGACGACGAGCTTTTTACTTGACCACCCCAACGATCGAAGCCAAGAAAGTAGGTTTGAAATTATGTGATAGCCACAATACCGAAAAAACAGTGATTTTGGGCTGCTATGTATCTAGCAAAGGCATTTTTATTCAAAAAGTCACTGATAAGCGTTTAGCGGGCACTATGCAGGTCACAGCCGCCCATGAAATGCTTCATGCGGTTTATCACAATCATTTATCTGAAGGGGAACGCAAAGAAATTGGGACGGAGTTAGTCCGCGTCTTTGATGGCTTAAATAATCCTCGGTTGAAAAAACTGATTCAAATTTACCGCGATCGGAATCCTGATCAAGTCAGCAGCGAGCTGCACTCTTTTTTGGGGACGGAGGTGCCCAAGCTGAGTCCGAAGCTAGAGCAACACTATGCTAAGTATTTTGTTGATCGGTCAACGGTGGTGGCCATGGCGCAAAAGAATGAGCAAACCTTTTCCCAAATTGTCAGCAAGGCCGAATTGATCGATCGACAACTCAAAAGCATGAAGGGTGATCTTGATCGACGGGAGCAAAGCGTCAAAGAGCAGGGTGGTAGTATTGAACAACAGCGTCGGCAGCTAGAGCGGATTGGCAATCCTGATGAATATAATGGTCGTTTGACAAGTTTTAACCAACAGGTGAATTCTTATAACGGTCAGATCCAAGTATTGAAGCAGCAAATCACTAATTATAATCGGCTGGTGAATTCTTACAATGCTTTATCTTCCGAAGAAAAATCCCTGAATGAATCTCTGCGCACTGGTGGCAGTCCGCAGGTGTTACCATCTGGACCGAAAGAAGTTGCTCCTGTTAGTCCACAAGAAAATTAATTATTCGTTGTTGCTTATTTCCAGATCGGCACGCTGTAAAACGCATGGTGAGGCATAACTTAATGTGTATTGGACTTTTGCACTATGCAGAGATCGCATATATGTTGATTTTTTGTATCATAGACTACTGTTGAATTGGCCTGAGACTGAAAAAATGTCACAAACCTTCAGTGAGTCGTCTAGCAATTCCCCATGGCCAAAAAAAATCTGGTAGTCGTCGGCAACGGTATGGTCGGCCACAAGTTTTTGCAGAAGTCAATCGAAATTGGTGCCACCCAAGATTGGAATCTGATCACCTTTTGTGAGGAGCCACGCTTAGCCTATGATCGGGTGAACTTGAGTGGTTATTTTAGTGGTCAAAGCGCTGAAGACCTGAGTTTGGTAGAGCCAGGATTTTATGACCAGCATGGGGTCAAAGTTTATTTAGGTGACAAGGCGACCAAGATTGATCGGGTGACTAAAAAAGTAATTTCGGCTCAAGGGAAAGAGGTAGAGTTCGATCGGTTGGTGATCGCCACTGGTTCTTATCCTTTTGTGCCACCGATCGCTGGGAAAGATACTGAAGGGACTTTTGTTTATCGGACGATCGAAGATTTAGAGGCGATGTCGGCTTATGCCGAAAAGGCGAAGGTCGGCGTAGTGGTCGGCGGCGGCTTACTGGGGTTGGAATGTGCCAATGCGCTGAAGAATATGGGTTTGACGACTCATGTAGTAGAGTTTGCTCCTAGGTTAATGCCGCTGCAAGTGGATGATTTGGGTGGCAATATTCTTAAGGATCAGATTCAGGCTCTAGGTGTGACGGTGCATACCAGCAAATCTACTACCGAGATTGTGAGTGTGGATGGTCGGGTACAGAAAATGATGTTTGCTGATGGCAGCGAGCTATTTACCGACATGATCGTGTTTTCGGCGGGGATTAGACC
>JANOXZ010000287.1:0-3274 GCA_031418695.1 Synechococcales cyanobacterium VAR_35_metabat_10 | reverse complement strand
ATCGCGGGCACCGGCCGCGACAACCTGTACCTGCTGTCCTACCGCGATACCGAGGCCGAGAGAGCCAAGCGCGCGATCCAGTCCCTGGTGTCGATCTTCGTTGAATCGGGTCTGGGCGCCACGCGCAACGATGCGGCCTCGGCCAAGGCCTTCATCAGTGACCAGATCAAGAGCTACCAGGTCAAGCTCGAAGAAGCCGAGGGCCGGTTGAAGGACTTCCGGCTGCGCAACCTGGATATGCAGGTCGGCGAAGGGCGCGACGTGGCTTCGCGGTTGACTGAGATGAGCGGCCAGCTTGAGAAGGCGCGCCTGGAGCTGCGCGAAGCGGAAAACGCGCGCGATGCGGCGCGGACCGAGCTGGCGAACCAATCGAACCCGTCGAAGGGCGGCAGCGCCTTGCCCAACCTGTTGCAAGACACCTCGGTTACGGTTTCCACGCCGGAAATCGATGCGCGCATCGATGCTCAGCGGCGCCAGCTTGACGCGCTGTTGCAGCGCTTCACCGAACAGCATCCAGAGGTGCTCAGCACGCGCCGGCTTTTGCGCGATCTTGAAGAGCAGAAGCGCAAGGACGTGCAGGACCTTCGCAAGGCGGCCTTGGCAGCGCCCGCCCCCACGGCCACGGGCAGCAGCAGCAGTCTTGCTGCACAAGAGCTCAACCGCATGATGGCCATCTCCGAAGTGCAGGTGGCCGCGCTGAAGGCGCGTGTTGCCGAGTATGCCGGCCGCTACAGCCAGTTGCGTGCGTCGCTCAAGTCTGCGCCGCAACTCGAAGCCGAGGCCGCGCAGCTCAACCGCGACTACGCGATCCACAAGAAGAACTACGAAGACCTGGTGGCGCGCCGCGAGTCTGCCGCAATGTCGGGCGATCTCGATGTGGCCTCTGGCCTGGCTGATTTCCGCCTGATCGATCCGCCACGGGTGTCGCCGCAGCCGGTCTTTCCCAATCGCCCCTTGCTCTTGCCTTTGGCCCTGTTGGCGGCACTGGCTGCAGGCTTGTTTGCGTCCTTTGCTGCAAGCCAGATGCGACCCGTGTTCTTTCACCCCGGCGAGTTGCGCAGCAAGTTCGAGCTGCCCATCCTGGGCATGGTGTCGGCGGTGATGGGCGATGCCGAAACCAGAGTGCGCCGCAAGGATCGGCTGCGTTTCATTGCGGCTTCGGGCAGCCTGGTCTTGCTGTTCGCCGCAGGCCTGACCACGATGTCAATTCTTGCGAGCCGCTAAGCCATGAGCAGCCTGATCGAACAAGCGGCTTTGCGCCTGGAGCAGTTGCGCCGCGCCGGCGCTGTGCTGCCAGAGCCGCGGTCCGCGCAACGACTTCCCGGCGGCGGCCAAGCCGCCAGCCCCCCGGCACCGGAGCTTCCGCCAGCACTGCCGGTGCCTGAGTCACGCCGGGTGGAACTTGATTTCGTAGCCCTGGCGGCGGCTGGCATCCTGGTGCCGAATGCGCCGCGCTCTCTGCTGGGCGACCAGTTCCGCGTCGTCAAACGGCCGTTGATCCGCAATGCGGTGGGCAAGGGCGCGTCCAAGCTGGCCAATGGCAACCTGATCATGGTTACCAGCGCGCTGGCCGGTGAGGGCAAGAGCTTCACGGCGGTGAACCTGGCCATGAGCATTGCCACCGAGCTGGACCACACCGTGATGCTGGTCGATGCCGATGTGGCGCGGCCTTCGGTTTCGCGCATGCTCGGCCTGGCCGCCGCGGGGGAGTCCAGTTTCGGGCCTGGCCTGCTGGACGTACTTGACGGCAGCGTCGAGATGTCCAGCGCGCTGCTCAAGACCAATATCGACAAGCTGACCGTGCTGCCCAGCGGCACCCATCACGAGCGCGCCACCGAATTGTTGGCCAGCGACGCCATGACGCGCCTGCTGGATGAGATGGGGCGGCGCTACGCCGACCGGATCATCATTTTCGACTCACCCCCCCTGCTGCAAACCACCGAAGCCCGGGTGCTGGCCACGCACATGGGCCAGGTTGTCATGGTTGTGCGTGCAGAGACAACGCTGCAGTCTGATGTTCAGACGGCGCTGGCCACGATCGAGGCCTGCCCCGTGCGCCTGCTGCTGCTGAATCGCGCAAAGGCCACAGCCGACGGTGGTTACGGATACGGCTATGGTTATGGGTACGGAACATCGGGGCGCAACGACTCTGCCGGCGGCGAGCCGAGCGTGGTCGGGGCACCCTCAACACAATCAGCGCCATGAAACATACTGCTGCAGCCTTACCCCAAACCTCAATCGCAATGGCTGCGCTGCTGGCCGCGTGTTCCCACGCGGCGTGGGCGCAAGACGGCGCGGCCACGCGACGCGGCTGGACGGTCGAACCAAGCGTTTCGCTGCGCCAGACCTTCACCGACAACCAACGCTTGCAGACCGTCAAGGAGTCTGACTCGATCACGGAGGCCAGCGCGGGGGTTCGCGTCACGGGTAGCGGCGGCAGCCTTCGCGGATTCGTCGACTACTCGCTGACCGGTTCAGCCTATGCGCGCAACGACAGCGCCAATGAGTTACGCCACTTCCTGAATGCGGCGATGACGGCCGAGCTGATCGATGGCATTGGCTTCGTCGATCTGCGTGGCAGCTACACGCAGCAAGCGGTGTCGGCGTTCGGCAATCAATCGCCCAGCCCCGGCCTGACCAACAGCAACCAGGCCGATGTCGGCAGCTTGGCAATTTCTCCCTACGTGCGCGGCCGCCTCGGTGGCCCCTTGCGCTATGAGGCGCGGGTGTCGCTTGAAACCACGCGAGCCAAAGGCACCGACGCATCGGATGTCGACAACAGCGCTGCGACCCTGCACCTCGACAGTGGCGGCTCCGGCGCGCCACTCGGCTGGTCGGCAGACGCCAGCCACAACGTGAGTGACTTTCGCGCCGGCCGACGCACCTTCGACACGCGCCTGCGCGCAGGTGTCACGTATCTTCTGAGTCGCGAGTTCAAGGTTGGCCTGACGGCAGGCACCGAGCGCACCGATATCCAGACCGTTGACGGCGAGTCCTACACCACCTGGGGTGTGCAGGGCGAGTGGACGCCGACCGAGCGCACGTCGCTTTCGGCGAACGTGGAGAAGCGCTTCTTCGGCAACGCGCATTCGCTGCGCTTTGCGCACCGCACACCCAACACGGCCTGGGCGGTGTCCGATTCGCGTGACATCTCCACTTCGAGCTCGCAGGGCAATGCCAGCTTCGGCAGCGCCTACGACCTGTTCTTCCGCCAGTTTGCATCCACCGAGCCCGACGCGGCCAAGCGCGACGTGCTCGTGCGCAACTACCTGCA
>JANOXZ010000286.1:0-5291 GCA_031418695.1 Synechococcales cyanobacterium VAR_35_metabat_10 | reverse complement strand
TTTGAAATTAGATCTAAAGCCGATGCTGAAGACTTGGCCTACAAAATAAAACTCCAAGTAGTTCACTCCCGATTTGTAAATACCATTGCCAATTGCCAAACTCTCGATGAAGGTTTGCGCCAAAACCCTGATGACTTAATGAATTTGGTGGGTGCTGCTGGGGTTGTTTTTTGTGAAAACCATAAGCTTACCTGTTTCGGTAAAACACCCCCAGCAGAGATGATTCCCGACCTACTGGAATGGGTGGAACAACAGATTGGCAAAAATGCTGTTTACAGTACAAATACATTAGTTACGAATTATCCAAAGCTTGCGACCTATCAAGATATTGCTAGTGGGTTGCTAGCGTTACAAATCTCTCGATCGCAGCAAACTTATTTACTCTGGTTTCGGACAGAGGTGATCCAGACTGTGAGCTGGGGAGGTAATCCACAAAAACAGATAGTGGTGGATGCCGATAATAACTCGCGCCTTGTCCCACGCAAGTCTTTTGAGATTTGGAAAGAAACAGTACGGCTGAAATCTTTGCCCTGGAAGACTTCTGAAATTGAGGCCGCTTTAGAACTACGCAGCCGCATCGTGGTAATTTTACTCCAAAAAGCTGATGAACTGGCCTTGCTCAACACCGAATTGGAGCGTAGCAATATGGAGTTAGATTCCTTTGCCTATGTGGCATCTCATGACCTCAGAGAACCACTGCGCGGCATTCACAACTATGCTACATTTTTGATAGAAGACTATGGTGACAAATTGGGGGAGGACGGAGCACATAAACTAACAACTTTAATGCGACTTACCCAGCGCATGGAAGATTTAATCAATTCATTGCTGCACTACTCCCGTTTTGGGCGATCTGAACTTATTCTCCAGCCGGTTGATTTAGGCAACGTGGTGGAGGATGTTTTAACCGTGATAAAAATTAGTCAACCAGCGCTGACTGAATTTCGGATCTCTCGACCTTTACCCACAGTTCAATGCGATCAAACACAAATTACTGAGCTATTTACCAACCTAATTAATAATGCAATTCAATATAACGATCGGAAACAAAAATGGGTAGAAATCGGATATATTTTACCGGAGGAAACACATCAAAGCCTGCCAAAATCTCTTGATTTTTTACAAACTATCTTTTTTGTGCGAGACAATGGAATTGGTATTAGATCTAAGCATTTAGAAGCTATTTTTAAAATTTTCAAGCGACTACATCCTGCCAGTAAATACATCGGAGGCACAGGAGCTGGTCTGACTATCAGCAAAAAAATTGTCGAACGCCATGGTGGTAATATTGATGTGGAGTCGGTTTTTGGGGAAGGAAGTACCTTCTATTTTACTTTGAGGCAGCCAATATGAAAGGGGATAAACCAGCTATTTTATTAGTAGTAGAAGATAGTGACGAAGACTTTGAAGCTTTAAGCCGTGTCATTACTCAAATTTCTACTTTTTCATTGACTATTTTACGCTGCCTTAGTGGCGATGATGCTTTAGATTTTTTGAATCAAGAAGGAGAATATCGAAACGTTAATAACAGCCCCAAACCAGGACTAATTCTTTTAGATCTAAATTTACCAGGAACAGACGGGCGAGAAGTTGTGAGCATAATCAAACAGAGTCCAATATTGAAAACAATTCCGGTTATTATACTCAGTACTTCCTCAAATCCTAAAGACATCGAAGATTGTTATCAATTTGGAGCAAATAGCTATATGCTAAAACCAATAGATATTAACGAGTTAAGGATCTCGATGAAGACGATGTTAGACTATTGGTTTCAGGTCGCTATTTTACCGGCAAGCAGTATACCCACAGTAACAATCAAACTTGGTACACAATATGTTAAGTAAAAAAATGATTGTACCAATAGCAGAAACTAATAACTGTGATGATATATTTCTTTTCAACTGCACAGTGTTAATTGTAGATGATTCAGAAGTTGATCGAGTTACTTATCGTCGATATTTACAGTCTGTAAATAATCCAGACTGGAATATTATTGATTGCGAATCGGCGGAGGATGCCTTGCAGGTTTGCTACAGAAATTGTCCTGATGTTATTTTGCTCGACTACGTACTTCCCGATATGGATGGATTGGAGTTTCTCCAGGATCTGGCTAAGCATGTGGAGACTTTGCCCCTAGTGATTATGATGACTGGTCAGGGCAATGAAAAAGTTGCCGTAAAGGCAATGAAACATGGCGCCAGAGATTATCTAATTAAAGATAGCATTACTGCTGAGAATCTGGTGGCTGCAATGGTCAATGCCCTGACTGAGAAGAGATTACAGGCACAGATCGATCGACAGCACCAACAGCGAGAGCTGTTTTTAAATGTTGCTTTGCAAATTAGTCATTTAGTTGAGCTACCGCAAATTCTGCAAACTGCTGTAGATGGCGCCCAAGAACTTCTAGGCTGCGATCGGACTGTAGTTTATCAATTGCTCCTTAATCTAAGTGGAATAATTGTGGCTGAAGCTGTTCTGCCAAATTGGTCAGCTTCTTTGGGCTGTAACCTAGAAGATATTTGCTTGCAAAATGAGCAATCAGAGCAAGTTAAAAAATATTTGCGGGGTCATAAAATGGTAGTTGCTGATATTACAACTGCTAATTTGACTGACTGTCATGCCCAGATGCTGCGGCAATTTCAAGTTAAGGCTGTTTTGGCTGTTCCTATTCTCTTTCTGGTACCCCCAGCGACTGAACCGAGCGTATGGGGTTTATTGATCGCTCATCACTGCCAAGAAGTGCATGAATGGCAGGCTGATGAGTTGAATTTATTAGATGAATTGTCGATCCAGATGGCGATCGGAATTCAACAGGCAGATTTGGTAACTAACCTGAAGGCAACTGTGGCCTCACAGCGCTTGGTAGAAGATCAATTACGCGACCAAGTTGAAGCAAGTGAGCGAACTAATGTAAGCTTAGTTCGCACCAGCAATCTATTACAGAAGCGCAATCAAGAACTCAATGATTTTTCTCATATTGCATCTCACGATTTGCAAGCTCCCCTGCGAGGCATTTCTAATCTTGCAGATTGGTTGATCAAAGATTTGGAGGGACAACTTCCGCTAGAAAGCCAGCGTCAGCTCGAACTGATTCAGTCACGGGTTGTCCAAATGACTACCTTAATTCATGGTTTACTACAATATGCCCTAGTGGGCAGAGAGCAAATAGATCCGGTGACGGTTAATATTAGTGACTTATTAGCAGAAGTAGTTGATCTACTAGCACCACCTGCCGATTTCATTGTGGAGTTTGCACCTAATTTACCGGTGCTGAATACTCAAGCTCTATTACTAAAACAAGTGCTTTCTAATTTAATTGGTAACGCCATTAAATATCACAGATCTGCAAACAACATACTGAGTGGCAATACCAGCGGCAAAGTAGAAATTACAGTGGTAGATCAGGATGCTCTATTACTGTTTACTGTCGTAGATAATGGCCTAGGTATCGCCTCCGAAAATCACCAAAAAATCTTTGGCATCTTTCAAACATTGGTTAGCCGCGATGATACAAAAGGCATGGGAATTGGCTTAGCAGTCATTAAAAAAATTGTAGAAAGCCAGGGCGGCACGGTTCAAGTAGAGTCACAATTAGGAGAGGGCAGTACATTTTCATTCACTTGGCCAAAGATATAATGAAATTTATTGTTCTGCTGGCACTCGCCCAGCCAAATTTGCCACCAGCCAAATTAGTTGATCGGGGTCAATCGGTTTAGCTAAATGCCGCTGAAAACCAGCATTGAGTGCTAATTGTCGCTCTTGATCATTAGCATAAGCCGTAATTGCCGCTGCCGGAATCTGTCCACCAAGTTCTTGATCTAAAGTTCTAACCTGATGAATCAAGGCAAAACCATCTTCTTCTGGCATTCCAATATCAGCCAACAGCACATCATATTTACCCGGAGATGAAGTTAGGGCAGCGATCGCTGCTTGTGCAGAATTGACTACAGTAACTGCGGCTCCCACGTTTTCTAAGATAAACCTCATCAAATCTAAAATATCCACATCATCATCTACCACTAACACACTCAAACCTGCCAACGAAGTCACTTGTTGCTGCGCCGCCAGTGCAGCTACAGGCACTACATTAACTGTTGGCATTGTTGCCAAAGGAAACTGCATAACAATAGTGGTGCCTTGCCCTTCTCCCAGGCTCTCGGCACGCACCGTACCACCATGTAGCTCTACAATATGGCGGACGATCGATAGACCCAGACCCAACCCTTGAATCGTCTTAGTTTTGCTAGAATCACCTTGGCGGAATCGATCGAACACATAAGGCAACAACTCTTCCCAGATGCCCTGGCCATTGTCGCTAACTCGAACCTCTGCGACTTGCTGCCGAGGATTAATTTGTACTGGAGCCAAAGTAATTTCCACCCGCCCACCAACCGGCGTAAACTTAATAGCATTAGAAAGCAAATTCCATAGTACCTGCTGCAAGCGATCAACATCTCCCAAAATTGCCACCGGAGTTAGCTGTGAAACAAGCTCAATTGATTTGGCATCAGCAGAAAGTTGAACCGACTCGATCGCGGCACTGACCACCGGGACTAAATCAAACCGCAGCGGGTTGAGGTGCAACTTGCCAGTAGCGATCCGAGATAAATCAAGCATGTCTTCGATTAGCTGCGACTGCGCCTTGGCACTACGATAAATTACTTCTAAAGCACGAGTGACAGTTGCTTCATCTGACTTATTTGTACGCAGAAATTGCGCCCAGCCAATCACCGCAGTCAGAGGGTTACGCAATTCATGAGATAAATTAGATAAAAAGTCGTCTTTGGAGCGGTTGGCTGTCTCGGCTTCATGACGAGCCGACTGTTCTTGACCCAACAGAATCGATCGCTCAGCTTCAAACTGCTTGCGACCGGTGATGTCTTCGATCGACAGCAAAATTCGGGGAGTATTTTCGGTAGAAAAAATCTTCAGGGCATTCAGCAGCATAATTTTGTAGCCAATTTGCTCAAACTGTTGCTCGACCTCAAAATTTTGCAAGATGGTGTCATTGGCAAAAATATCTTCTAAGAGCGGTCTTAATCCGGGGATATTCCATTGACCATTATTCAGATCAAAAAGTAGTGATTGAGTGGTTTCTTGCTGAGAGACCTGGAATGTATCACAGAAAGAGCGATTGGCAGTGTTGATCCGAAAGTCTGACTCTATCACTATCAATGGTATTTGAACCGTTGTAACGATCGCTTCCGCATAGGTGCGGGCAGCTTCAACAGCGTCGGAGCTGCGCTTCAGAGCATCAATATCTAACAACACCAACACCACACCATCAATCT
>JANOXZ010000285.1:0-20032 GCA_031418695.1 Synechococcales cyanobacterium VAR_35_metabat_10 | reverse complement strand
GAAACCAAATAAGTCAAAGGCTAGAGAGTTTTAGAGATTTTAATACTTAAAAATACTGCTTAGATAGTAATTTCAGGGAGTTTACTGGGAGCTGGTTTCAGCCTTAGCGTACTATTTTTTCCGAATTCTGCGATGACCCCTTTATACAGGATTGCTGCAGAAGGGGTCAAAATTTAACGAGAGAATAACCCCCTCTACAACCATTTAAGCTGCTGCAACTGCGACCAATATTTTAGCTGCTTGTAAAAGCCAAGCATTATCGCCTGCTTCAGCAAAAACTTTAATACCTATATTAGCAACTTGAGCAACAACTTCTGGAGGAATACTATCTTTGAAATGACAGTAACGAGGGTTATCTTCAGTGTATTTCGTCTCTATTTGACCTCCAACTCCGCATTGAGGTAGTTCCACAGTATATATATTTTGCCCTGCTGAATTATTGAAAATAAGTACACCTCTTATATGAGCACCTTCCATGAGGCTATTGGTATGGCTTCTCACATAACCTGTTATTTGACCAGTTGTATTGTCTAAAGCACCATCTACAAGAGCCCAGACTTTACCTACAACATTTATATCTTCATGGAAAGTAATCATTTTATTATCTCCAAAACTACTTGATTGTAAACTGCTAAGAAAATATCATTATTAAGTTAAAACATGATAGGTGCTGTTAATAACATTAATATTAAAGCAAACAAGAAATTTTAATTAAATGCACTTCAGCCTACTCAAAGGCTTAGCTTCCATAACTATTACGTTTAGCAATAGTTTCTAGTTCTTTTCCTAGCCCTTTCTGATTTAATGCATCTAAATATTTATTTCCTCTATCAGTAATTGAAAAATGATCTCTAACATTAATACGCTTTTGATTTTCGCTACCGAATATTAATTTATTTTCTTTTTCTTCAATCAATCCTCTATTTCTTAATCTTTCTATCAAATCCTGACCTTTCGGATAACTAAGTTGGTAACTATTGTCCGGCTCATCACCTCTAACTTTCCTAAGAGTTATATATTCATATGCATCTAAAATTGTTAAAAACAGAAGATCATTAATGTCTTCACCTAATTGACCAACTTTATTTTTAACATCTTCCCTAACATCCTCTCCTACTTGGTTAACCTGTTTTGTAAGATTATCCTCCAATTTAATTAACTTTTGCTCATATACCTCTATACTCACTCCTTCTTTATTAGCACTGAATTTAGCTATTCTATCAATGATGAGAAGTAGAAACAATAAAATTGCTACAAATCCAGCAAAAATAAGCAAGCTTGTGGAAGCCGCACTCGTTAATATCTTAAACATTAGGAGTACTTCAAGTGTAGACAACCCAAGAAAAGTTGCCCACCATTTAAGAGATGATATTGTAGGTTTTTGAGATGACACTTCTAAGCACCAAACTAATATTAATTAAAATGTACAGAACTGTAAAATATTAACCGAAAGCTGATACCCAAACTCGAACACCATCAGGATTTGCATCAGTAAGTTAGTGGTCATAGTTGAATACAAAATATCTTACAGGCAAATTCAGATAATAGGATTTTAAATACTAATGCTATTAATAATCAAAGAAGGTTTTAGATATGGATAAGGAACCGCTCGCTTTTTATTATTAGCGTCAATTTTATTTTCGGCTGCATTAAGTTCTTGCTGAAATTTCTTAATTATATCAATAACTACTCCATTTTTTTGAATTTCATTATTATTAAAAGTTTCTTCAATTTCTTCACCATAAAGTTCTTTAAAAGCTTTTTCATAATAGCCAAATTTATCATATCTATAAGCTGATAGAATGAAGAGTGATTGCAGTTGAGCTGCTGCCTTTTCAAAAGGAGGTAACAGGTTTAAGATTTCTTCTTTTTTAGTCGGATCTGAAGAATCTACATGCTCAGAAGGAGAGATATAAGCTGATAAAGGCATATTTGCGGCAAATGCCATATATTCATATTGAGCATAATTTATTGCTGAATGTTGTGGTCCACAGATAAAGATTATGGTAGTCACTATCTCAATTAACTCACTGGATGTTTTAATCTCAGGTGGCATTCCTTTAACTTTGGCACCATTATCAGTTTGATCAGATAATTCCTTTGCCCAAGCTTGCAATTCTGTATCATCAGAAATATGTTGCAGGGTTGGGTAAAAATGGTTAAGATAGTCAGTTACAAAGGTATGTAAAGCATTCCAAACAAGCATCCCATCATCTCTATAAGGATAGTGAGGTATTTGTTTCATTTTCCGATTTTCAATCTCTTTTGGAAAGGCAAATTCATTGATATCCCATGCCTTATATGCATCCTTAACAAGTTCCATAGATTCAGCTAAGGTACCCGCTAAAACCTGGTCAACAGCGCCATTATCGCTAATTAACAATTGCTGGCCAAGATGATTGTTAGCTAACATATACATGAAATGAGGCTTAAGTAAAATACTTAAAGGGTGATTGATAGCTAGTTGATGGGCTGTTGCAATTGCTATTGGCTCCATTACAAAATGAGTTCGACACAAATGAGTGCTCATTTCATGGTGGTTTGCATCTGCAATTTGGACACAAAATTTTGCAAATAGCCAGTCTAGAGGTTCTTTCTCAAATGGAGAATAAACTCTATCTTTTCCAGAAGTATTTAACAATTTAATTGCTATAGGAACTAACTTTCCACGATCACTTATACCAATACTTTTCCACCAAAAAAAAGCTAGTGGCTTTGGCAAATATTTTCGACCTTTTTCATAAGAACCTCCTTCTACTAAGGAAGGACCAGCCCCTGTATAATCAGCGATGTAAATATTCCCTTTATCTAATTCTGTAATAACATTAAATAAAGGCTCGAATTTTTGGTCGAAACTAGGAATTTTCTTTAGAAATTCTACACGAGTGTCATCTTTATCTAATTGACAAATTACTAATGGATTTGCCCCAGAAAGACGTTGTTCTGCAAACGAATCATTTGTCTTATAGTTTTTTGCAACTTCAGGTAACGGTAGAAGATTAAAGAGATCTTCGTAATCTTGAAGATCATCTAAATGGTCTACAAAAGACCTAGCTTTTGCTGCTAACATATTTGGAATAAGTTTAGCCGTTGCTACTGTCCTTTCCGCAATATACTGAGCTGAAAAACTTTCTTGCGAAGGCACTTCCTTCATTAGTACTAAAGGTCTTAGATATTCAGGATCATACTGATAATCTTGGCGTTGAAGATTCAATTTATCGCTACGGGTTACTGGATCTAATTCATCTTGAGGGAGGTATGGTTGTGGCATATTTTCAATCTATGAGAAATTTAATAAAGTTAAGATACAACCAATTTACAGAATTACTAACAATTCTATAAAATTTCAGACTCATCTAGTATGTATTTTGAGTAAAATACTACTGATTTACGTAATTACAGAAGAAATTAGCGATTTCGTAATAATTATTAATTCAATGTAGTAATTCTACATAATTTTCTTGGCTAGCCATTCACCGAAAGCCTTACCTCAACAAGGGGTTGATACAGGATACATGTAAAAACCTGCAAGATCGACCTCAAAAGCTCATTCTCTCGTTAGCTTTTAGTGCCAAAATGGCAAAATCTCAAGATTTGCAAACTTGGCTTACCGTAAAGGTTACAGTATCATCTTGCAGGTTTTTGCACATATCCTGTATCAACCCCAGCAAAACATCGTCATTCAAGAAGATGCTGGGAGCCATCTATAAAGTGTCGGAACCGATACGCCGAGATTCTTTGCAACATCCTTAGCTGGTATGCCGCTAGCCAATAGCTTCCTAGCCGACTCCAACTTACTATCAGTCATCTTCCGCTTCCGCCCCCCAACCCGCCCCAACGATCGAGCCACCTCCAAACCAGCCCGAGTCCTCTCCACCGTCAACTCCCGCTCCATCTCCGCCAAACTAGCCATCACATGAAAAAAGAACCGCCCAGAAGCCGTACTGGTATCGATCGAATCCGTCAAACTCCTAAAATGAACCCCCAACCCATCCAACTCCCCCACCAAATCGACCAGGTGCTTCACACTCCGACCCAGCCGATCGAGCTTCCAAACCACCAAAGTATCACCATCCCGCAGAATTCCCAGAGCCTGAGATAGTCCGGGACGCTCCGATCGGCTACCGCTCACCTTGTCATCAAAGATTTTTTCGCAACCAGCATCGATCAGAGCCTTCCGCTGTAACTCCAGATTCTGGTCTTGAGTTGAAACCCGCGCATAACCAATCAGCATAAATTCTCAAAACTCATCTCAGATGTACTGAATTGAGAATATCATTTCGAGATAGGTTTTTGAGAAAGCAGCACCCCCGATTTCTCGTCCCGTGGGTTGCCACCGGCTCACATTCTCACAAACCACCGTTTTCGAGAATGAGTTTTGCTGTTTTTTTTGAGGCAACTAGATTATTTTGTCTAATTAAGAACGGAATTTACACGATCAAACAAACGTTCAAAAATATCTAAATTTTCCATTTCCACTGCCGTATCCACCATTTTTGGCAGTAAAGATTGGGCGACTCTGTAATGATTGTAACCACCATCTTTTCGTAGGATTAAATTTTTTGACTTCAACCATATATTAATTCTTTCAACTAAACGAGGATGTGGCCTAAGATTCAGCTCTTCAATCTTCAGAAGTGTACCATTAAGTTCACGAGAGTAGGTTACATTAAAAGCATCAATATATAGCTCTAACGGTATAAGATCCTCAATATCAGCTTCATTGGCATTTGTATTCAAGAACATTGAATAATCAAGAACACGTTTTTTCTCAATAAGTTTGTATGAAATGAGATCTTCGAGTTTACGTTCAGGAGTGCTAGATCGATCATGTAGTACTACTAAATTCAACTTATTTGATCCAAGCAACGCAACAAATGTGGATAATTTGTCTAAACCTCCAACAGGCACAATAATCGCGTCTAC
This sequence comes from Synechococcales cyanobacterium VAR_35_metabat_10, assembly GCA_031418695.1. Taxonomy (GTDB): domain Bacteria; phylum Cyanobacteriota; class Cyanobacteriia; order Cyanobacteriales; family Chamaesiphonaceae; genus JAAFHZ01. The sequence continues at coordinate 15,106 of JANOXZ010000285.1, read as the reverse complement.
TAGTCCCTTTTTTCCTGCTTGTTCAAGTAAAGTAGACATATGTTGCAAGATAATGAGGTCAGCAGGTCCTTCCACAAGAAGATTATTTTTAGTGATAAATAAATTCTGAGCAATGGAATACCCAAGAGCAGCTTGTAAAGGGAACAAGCTTTCATTAGATGATCCAGCCAAATCACTGGAAACCCTTGTTCCACTTTGAACTTGATCCTCGACAACGCGCACATCTTCCAATCTTGTGCTGTCCACCATAAATGGTGAATGAGTTGAATAAACTATCTGATGCTGCTTCGATAGATCATAAATGTAAGCCAAGAAATCAGCTTGTGCTAAGGCATGAAGGTTTAGACCTGGCTCATCAAGTAATAAAATAAGCTTGTCACTTGTATGTGCCCGAGATTGCACTCCATCAAACCACACAAGAAAACTAAAAAACCAAATAAAGCCCTTACTCCGTTGATCAAATGGTACCGTTACTCCGTGACGACGATTCTTAATGCGAATATAAAGATTAACTCCACTATTAAATGGATGCACATCTTTAGCATCTGATTTAACATCAAATTCTACATCGAGATCTTGATTTTGTTTCCAGAACGAAAAGATTTTTTGAGTAATATCTAGACCAATTGCTTCAAGCTTTGCCTTAGCAGTTTCATAACCTTCGTCACTCATCAACTCTAATATTGTGGTGCCAGCTAATTCAAGTAATCCTAAGGCAGTCTCATCTGAGTTAGTAAGTTGTTGTGTTGTTTCTCGTTGATATATAGCGGTTCCGGCTCGAATGCGGTGTAAGTGATTGTTGCCTAGTAAGGCTTAGAGCCACCTAAATTCATTTCATCCGAGACGGAACTGCTATAGAGCTTGTAAATTAATTTTACCTTCAAGTAGTTTATAATCATCAAAGTAAAGAAATTTTGGGAGTCCTGGTGAAAGGTATTTTTTCCAGATATGCCCATCAACAAGACCCCAATGAACGTTAGTCATTGCAGTCTGTCTCCAACGACTGGCAAAAAGAGCTAATTTACTGTCGGGGGTAAGATCTTTAGATTCAATCTTGGTAACAACATCATCCAATGTTTCTGCATCAGCAAAAACTTCATCGACAAATTCAAGTCCATCAAGAGACTTTTTTAGAACGTTGAGTGAGAGCAATTGATCGATATGAAATCCGATAGTACTTATATTTCCATAAGATATATTGCGGGTAAAGGTTGAACCTTCAATTATAACTTTTTCTCCATTAAAAACCTCGTCATTAATTTTTTGTATAAGAGAGTTATGTATAGCAAAGGTTAGCTCAACAACTTTTTGAAAATCACCATCAACATGTTTAGGACGATAGCGAACAAATTCTTTGCGTGGGTAATCGGCGATATAATCAAATTTCTCACCCTGGAGTGGCAATGCTTTCAACAAGGCTTCTAGAAACGCTGTCTTTCCAGATTCATTTTTGCCAACCAATACCGTAACTGCTTCAGAAATTGTTACCGATGTTGAATCTTCGATTGACTTATACTTCCAAACCTGTGCTTTAACTAGGCTGATCATCTAGCTTTCCATTATTTCTTAGTTTTACCCTATTTATAACCTAATAAATCTGTAATGGCTATTGCTCTATTACGGTGAAAAGGAAAAGGCTAATTATCTTTGCTTAGATTGCATCTCCTTAACCTGCTTAATTGACAATTCCGTAATTGAGGCTACCTCTTCCGCTGACATGCCTCTTTGAAGTAATTTTAGTGCCATTTCCTCTTGGGCACGCTTGAAACCAATTTTTTCAACGCTGGTAATAAAAGTCATGTTTTTCTCCTGCTCAAAGGCTTTTAACTCATTCCAAAAAGTATCACCCAACTTCTCCGGCAAAACCATAATCCAGTCAACGAATCTGTAAAGATCCCTGACCTGATCACCATTGTAGCCCTTCTCATACAGCCCCCGCACGAGTAAAGACTTCCAATTTTTTCGCTCCTTGGCCTTCCTCTTTAGCTCCTCAGCCTTCAAATGTGCCATAACAACCACGGCAAAAGGGTTTTGACTAGATTCCAAGTATTCCCACTGCTCTTCATAGTCCATCAACTTAACAGCCTTGAAGCGAAAGTCTATTCCACCAGTGGGAGAGGGTAAACACCACTCATCAGGCCGCCAATCAGTATTAGAGTCACATAGGATCGCCAAACTAGCAGGAAGCTGCTCAAACCGGCCATAAATGCGGATCGCGTATATCAGCATCCTTTTCTCGAAATTCTTGTCTTTGCTGGCCTGAATCTCAATGTGCAGCAATAGAATTTTTGACTCTCCCCCCTTGAACCTCACCTCCACCAAATGATCAGCGTACCGTTTGCCGATCTTGTCCTCGGGGTTGAGCTGCTCCAGCTCCTTGTCCAAGAAAACCGGCGGATACCGCCAATCAATTAATTCACTGATGCCAGGGAAGAAAAAGTCCATCGCATCAGGCAAATATCCTCGCAAGACCTGCTTCCACGGCGAATCCGCATCTCTATATTTCGCCATAATGCTTCCCCAGAAAAACAAACGTTCTAATTTTATCCCTTAACTGGCTAGTCAGAAAGAAGAGAGAGCATTTTGAGGCGATCGTCTCAAAATGCTCTCTCTTCTTTCTCAGCGGTAGTTACTGGCAACTTCATCGACCAAAACCATACTCCCGAGAATCATCGCGCTTCGGCTTCACAGTGATTAAAAGCTGCTGCTCATGAGCTTTCCGCTCCATCTCAGCCACCAACACCAGTAAATCCTGATTCCAATCTTCCTGCTGGGGCTTCTGCCGCTGCGCTTGGGGCAAATCCTTTTGAATACGTCTGCTTAGTTCATCACCGGCTGGGGAATTACCCAAAGCAACCTTAACACTGGGAATTTCCTGAAGCTGTCCATCAGGTAAATAGCTGCTCCAATCCGTCGATAAATACATCGTCTTCACCTGGGGGGGATGAATAGTTTGGTATGACATAGCATCGATCGCCGAAGCCACTAAAACCACTTCTTTAACCGGGTCGGCAGACTTACCACCAGCCAGATCATAGAACCACCCTTGGGAACGTTTGGAATTATAAGCCAAGCCCTTAAATGATCCATCTTTCTCAGTAGTGCCCCGCAGGAATGCCCCGGTGGTAGTACCCGCCAAATCCCGCCGCAGAAAGACAGCATTCTGGCGCTCATCGGCATACACCAAACCCTGTTGATGTAATTTGTCCACCAAGACCGCTGGTATCCGCCTTTCTTCTAGCAAATACTTCTGCACCTGTGGCCAATTATCTGGCTGTACAGTCGGCGGCATAAATTCTTGCTTGGGTTGAGTCGAGATCGTTTCTTGAGCGCCTTCCATCACCGTCTGAAGAGTCACCGCTTCACCGAACTTATCGCGTAGCCAACTCACCGCTTCTGAAAAATTACTTTGGTTGATCTGCATCACCAGATCGATCGCTCCTCGGGTACTCTGACCAGTTTCGATATCTCTAAATCTGTTACCTTCCATAATCTCGATCACCTTGCGCCCATCTCGCCACTGTTTAGGATTGCTAATTTCTTCTTCCATTCCCAGTTCATAAGCAACCTGTTTCAGAGGAAGCTGCCGTAGTTGGCCGGTCATCACTTTAAATTTTTCCTGCCACTCTTTAGCGTCTCGCTCTTTCTGGGTTAAACCTAATTTGGCTTCTTCCAGTTGAGTTACCAAAAGCTGGCGCTGATATTCCGCAGATTGGAGAGTACGCCGAAGCTGTTCATTTTCTTTCAGTACCCGCTGCCGATCGACTAATTGTGATTGGGTTTCACCAGGGGTAAGTGTGATGCTTGGAGCCTGGTTAACAGCAGCATAATATTCCTTCACTTCAGTATGACGGGCACGACTACCTTTCACCCCCCGATCTAATCCCAATAGCTCCATCGCCTTCCCATAACTGTCTTGAAACTTGCTAAGTTTCTGCCGATCACCAAACAGACCTTTACAATTCAGTTTGCCGTTTTCATCCAAGGGAACTAGGTAAGCATGAATATGGGGAGTCGATTCGTCTAAGTGCAATTCAGCCCGCACCAACTTATCGCCGAACTTCTCAGCTAGCCAATTCTTATTAACCTCCTTCCAGCTATCGAGCTGCTGACCATCCCATTGACCGGCTTTAGTCATATCACCGGGACGGAAGTATTCAGGGCTGGCAGTCAGCAAAATTTCCACGCATAAAACGCCGTTCGTCCGAATCTTCTGGTCGCCGATCCGATTGTAGACCTGCTCTACTAGCTTCTCTGAACTGGTGCTGATAAATTTTTCATTGACCATGCTAGGATTAGCATTAGGCGTGTCTCTTTTGCGCTCGACGTGATCGATCGATGAGGCGATAGCTCCGGCGCTCTTGAGCTTGGATATCCGGCAAATGCAGTAGGCCATGCTTCCCTCCTTGTTTTGGGGTCTAGGGGGACACCCCAGCGAACGTAACTTTTTTCAACGAGCGGAGCGAAGTGGTCGGCGCAGTCGAGAAAAAAGTGTAGTAAATATTCTTCTTTCAGAAGCTTATTTTACCCGCTGTTAGGATTTTCTGGTTTTTTTTGTTAATTCTCTGTCTTAATTTCTTTTCTTGATTTTTCCCTGTTAGACCGCTTAATCAATCCTACTTTCCACTATGATATAATGCCATTTTTATATTAATGGATATCCAAGATTATGGCCAGTCGAGCTGCTAATACAAAATTAATCAAAAAAAGCATTATTGAAGAAAATCGCTCCAAATTATTAAATGCTCCGGTAAAAGAACGCGAAGCATTTTCAACGAGCGAAGCGATTCAACAAATGTCTGACGAGATATCTAAAGTTTTAAATCGTGGATATTCCTATGATGAAGTGGCTAGTATGTTAAGTACTGGTGGCATTGATATCAAAGGAACTACCCTACGCCAATATATGACGGCTGTTAAACGTGGCAATAGTAAAAATAAGCCTCGCAAGAAAAAAATTGATTCAAAAAAAGTAGTCTCTGATACCAATAATGATGAATCTGAAAACAAGGGCAAAGAGAATAATGATATAATGTCTAAGTCATCTAAACCGCTAGCTAAAAACAAAATTGCACCAGTCAATAAATCAGACAATTTTGTAGATATGCCTAACGAATTATAAAACTTCAATCTAATCTTATGCTCCAAGTTAAAACCAAAGCAGAAGGCACAGTAACAAGTTCTATACCCCTTCAAAAAAAGCTTATTATCATCACTGGTGATAAAGGTGGTACTGGTAAAAGCACTCTTTCTAGAGGGCTTGTTGATATTGCCAGTCATCGCGGAGTTGATTATGTTGCTTACGACAGTGATAAGCGAAATTCTCAACTTTACCGCCATTATCAAAGCGTTGGTAGTGGCATTAGTCGGCTAGATTTTAGTACGGAAGACGGTGCTGATGCTCTTATTATCCAAATGGATCAGGGTACATCTCCAGTCATCATCGTAGACCTGCCCGCAGGTGGTGGAGAATTACTCGAAAAGTTTAATTCTCAGTTGGGGCTACTATCTGAAGCTAAAGAAATGGGCTATGAGATTACAGTGCTTTCTGTTTTGTCACGGGTGAAAGATTCGGTCAATGCTCTGCGCTTATTAATGGACTTTACTCAGGATGCTGCTAAACATCTTGCAGTTAAAAATCTCTACTGGGGCACAGAGGATAGATTCACTCTCTTCGACCAGTCTAAGGTTAAGCAACGTCTACTAGATGCTGGGGGCTTAGTAATTAATATGCCGGATATGTGTGATGCAACTTACGCCATAATTGACGAGCATAATTTAACCTTCCGCGCTGCGGTTGATGATACTGAGCATTTACCCCGTCCACACCGCTCCCGTGTTCATCAGTGGCTAAAATTATTAGAGGCTGAGATTGACCTTACTAACAAGTTTTTAGGGGTATAAGTTATGTCTAATAGTAATGACAGAATTAAAAGTGTTCTTGATCAACTTTTGGTTGGTCGTGATGAGGTTTTTTCAGCCAAAGTATTGAAGTTAGTTATTGATAATAATTGGGATGTTGATGATCCTAGTTTTATTATTGCTCTAGCAACCGGCCAGTTGCAGGTAATCCTTGAGGATCTGCCTAAGGCTTTTGAGGCTACATCTGAAAAAGCTTTGCAAAAATTTACTCAAAAGTTATATGAGTTGCAAGAATGGAGCGCTTTACAAAAAGCTGCTATAGATGCAGCAAATAAAATTATGATTGCGGCTGGCAATCAGGTTACTAGTGCTGTTGATGCTTGTACAAGCTTAGTCATCAAACAAGTTAAGGAATCTACTCAAGATATTAGAAATTCTCGGTCTAAAATTCAGGAAGAAAGTGCTACGGCGATTAATGCCATACACCAGTTGCAAATCGCTCAAGAAGCATCCATCAAACTCATTCAGCAGGAAGCTGAAGAAGTTCAAGAGGGCAGCGTCGCAGTGCTTAGGAAGACCTTTTAAGAAGATTGAACTCCGCTGCTGCAATGGCAAACTTTGCTCGTTCGATTCCTCCCTTACTTATTGCTGGTGTTATTTTCTTCTCGATCGGGCTAGGATTTTTTGCATCCAATCAGCTTTACAAACATAATTCTGATGAATGGAATACTGTCGTCGAAAATTATAGAAAGCTTTCGCCCGAAAATAAAAAGCTCATCGATAGAAAATTATTTTTAAACGGTCAGTAAACTTAATCGAATCATCCAAAAGCCCTAGGTTCATGCCGTCGCCCCTTGGTAAATAGCGAATAAGTCAGCAGACAGTAGTGCAGCCGCTTGAGCAACTCGCTGCCCCCAAAGTTCTTTAGCCAGAACCAAGCCTTCGGTTATTTCCTCAAGAGTGCCCACCATAATTGACTGGAGAGAACCCAAAATAGCCAAAATATCACCAATATCCTCTGGTGGTGGGTCTGGCGGTTTTGTATAATTTGATACGGTAGTCACGTTTTCTAATAGGGTTTCTTCAGTATTAGAAAACGTGACTACCGCTGTCTGTGCAAGCGATTCAAGCTTCTCCCCATACTTTTGCTCTAAGGCATCTAGGATGGTTTGCCGGTGGGGACAATTAGCGTTGGTGACTTGGTAAACCCTTATCTGATTACCTCGCCCTCCTTCCTTACTGACTACCTCAGATTGATACCCCAGCTTCTTGATTATTTTGTTGGTGGTGGCGATCGCACTGTTGATCGTTCTGCCATTGGAATCAACTCCCTCTGGTCTGATATTCAGGCCAAATAATGACCAGAAACCAAATCCCTTCTGTAGGGCGATCGACTGAATTGCTATTACTGCTGGGTCATCCTCTCGGTATTCCCGACCACTTGCCAAATCAGCGATCTGGTCAGCCATCTGACCAAACAGCTCAACCTTCTGCCGTAATTTAGGCACCCGCTTAAGCAAGATGTGTGGTTGCAGTCTTTGAGCTGTATAGGCTTCAGCATCAAGCTGATTGGCTAGTTTGGGGTTGGCCACCATAAAGGCTAGGGTGCAAGCTCTTAGGTATGCGCCCCGTTCTTTGGTAACGGCTGCCATCAAGAATTCTTCCGTCAGTTTTGCCCCTGGCAAATCTTGATGAAGTAGACACTTTTTAGCTTGCTGTCGTTTCTCAAAACTAGCTTCTGAGCTGTGCAGAATTGCCAGTGCTTGGTTTGGCTCAATGGCTTGGCCATTAGCGTCAGCCAGTATTTTATTTTCTTCAGCTTCGATTAACTCCCTGACCACTTTGTATTCTTTGCCGCAGTCCTCTATGGATAGGTCATGAGTCAATTTGATGGCTTCCGGCCAGTCAACAGCCGTAACTGTATGACCACGGCCTACTAGATCGGCTTCTAGTAACTCTGCCAGATACTTAGCTGACAGCGCGGCTCGGGCTGCAAATTGGCAGTCTAACCAGTTCCAAACCTCTCCCGCTGAACTTAATACAATTTTGCCTAGCCCTTGTTGCAAGCTGGTTTTGTCGGCAATTATTTGCCTTAGCTTCAGCAGCTTTTTAGGATCTCTGCCCTGGCTGTCAGCAGCCTCTGCCCCTTTGGTATTCACAAAAATATCTCTGGGACAGTTCGATCGAACCCTACTTAGCATTTGAATCTGGGTTCGAGTTGTCAGATTGCAGATATTAGCCACGACCCGATCAAATTTGTACTGCTCGATCGAGAACCCAGATTCAACCACGGAAGTATAAGTTAGCAGTCGAGTCTGATGATCGGCCAAATATTTATCTGGATTTTCTTTCAGCTCACCCATGTATGGTGAAGTTTTTGCATCCAATCTTGCTACCTTGCCTTCTAGCTCGGGCATTCTCGCCAGGACCATCCGCTCTAAGGCTTCACCAAATCGCTGGGAAGTCGTTGGGACTGCAACAGTTTTCCCTGCCATGAGCAGATCGATGATGTAAGCAATCTTTGTACCTTGGTTTGCTCTGCCGATCGATACTTGCCAGTCGAATTTCTCAAAGCTGTTGCTGATGAGTTCCACTGGATACTTTTGCTCAGTGAGCATCTGTAAACCATCTACAGAAATATCGGTAAGGCTATCCTCTAGGCCGATGAGTGCGCCGCCTGATCCCAGCACCCGATCGATGATGGCGACTAGTTGAGCTTGGATTGCGGCGGTATTACTGCCTAGTGTGCCTCCCCCTGCGCCATGCTCCAAGATGGCTTCAACTTCGTCAAGAATAATCAAGCTTCCGGCTGGAATATCTTCTAGTTTCAATCTCAGGAGGGAATCTAGACAGATTCTTAGCTTGGGGAATGTGGCGATCGCGCTGTCATCACAGCCATGACCCACCCGATAACTGGGGAAGCCTAAACGCGCACCAGCGTTATCTAATAGCCCATTTCTATAACCCAACATCAAAACGCGACCATCCGGCTTAATCCTCAGCCAGTTGTCGATCGTGGTTGCGAGCTGTTTGGTTTTACCGGTGGCCACTGCCGAGCTAACAAGTTGCATCGATCCAGATCTAGGAACTGGGAGTGCCTGTAAATTAGCCTCATGAAGCTGTTGGTCTGGCTTTTTTGTACATATAGTAAGCTGCCGATATATAGCAAGGTCAGCGGCTCTTCTAGCTGCCTTTGCGGCCATTTCTAACCATTTCTCAGCACTGATATATTCAATTCCGTCTAAGCTGGCCAGCTCGTCTAAGTCGTCGGCTTCTTTGGTTTCTTGCCCCCACCAAGCGACTAACACTTCTTTGCCGATCGATTGCAGCCATTCGATTTCTAATGCCCAATGCCTCACCCTAGCGGTGTTCTGTGTGTCTCCAGCATCGATGGGCAGATTTACCCGATCGATGCCCTCCAGTGCGGCTTTAACTTGCTCTGGTGACTTGCGGAATAGGCCAGAGCTAGCACCAATGGCAATAATGCTGTGCCGGTGAGCTGCGACCATTGGCTTTAAAGTACCTTCCAGCAAATATGGATCGCCCTGAGCTGTCGCTGGCTTTATCACCTGGATTGGTAATTCTTTGTTGCCGATTGGTAGGTGGCTGGGGACTTTGCCCGCTGCCCACTTGTATTTACTGTAATCAGCCTCGATCTCTGAAGCTGTTGGCCGTGGGTCATCATTCATGATTTGCCAACCAGTGGCCAGACCAGACGGACTAAAAGTGACAATGGCTATCCCTTTACCGTTTAGCTGTCTGTCGCCAAACTTACCGAGATAAACACCAGGAAGATTAAGTGGTACCCAACTTGGTACTTTTTGCCACTGCTCGATCGAGAAAAACAAACCTGCTCTGATCTGCTCCTTAGTTAGTCCTCTGGCTTCCAGCATTGATTGATGTGGTGCCGATAAGCTCAGCTCAGCACTCAATTGACGGATTAGGGGATCTCTCTGCTCTGCACTTAGCCAAGTCGCCATCTCTTTTTGGCTAGCTTCTAATTCGTTCGCTTCCCGTTCTGCTCTGCGCTGCTCAAATTCTTGTTTTTTAGCTGCCCAATCCCCTTGGTCTTCTTTCTCTAGGGCGAATTGGGTAGCGCCGTTTGCTGGCTGCTGTTTAGTTTTGCGGTATCCGGCGGGGGCATCGGTCGATCTATAGCAGCCCAAAATCTCCCCACTCGCCAGGGAGTAGCACCAATCAATCCCGCTACAAGCGGGGCAAGGATTGCTTTTTGATACGCTTTGAATTCTTTGTTGTAGCTGTAAATGCAACATTTTGGCTTCTTCCAGTGGTGGTTAGAAGCCGCTCAATTTCTGAGAGTTACTTAGGGATTCGGTTTCAGTTGGTATGTACTCCGCAAGAAGTTCTTCTTACGAAAAGTTGACCAAGAAAATTCTGTGGATTAAGATTAGGGCATTCCTGTTTCCCATATTTTAAACTCCCTAACCTTTTTGGTTCGGTCGTTAGATGACGTTGACGCGCCATTTAACACGAGTTCTACAATCACTTATTATTTTCAGCCCCCCGCTGGAAGCCTAAAAGCCGCCTAACTCTCTAGAGTTAAGCGGCTTTGTTTTGCTTTTCGTATTCTTGGATGTACAAATAAATGGCCTTACGGCTGATTGCCGATAGGTTCGACCCTTCTACGTCGGCGATGTGCCGCAGTTTCTCGACTTGAGATAGGGGCAATTTGGTTCTTACAGTACCTGGATAACGTTTCATATTAATCTGGGTGGGAGTAATGCCCCTTAATACTAAATTGAAATTCTGCGATTTGCAACTAATTTATATTCGTGGTTTCAAAAGTTTTTTCCCTAAAAAACAGGAAGGTACCACTTTTACATTGCTTGTAGAGAGAAGTGCCACATGAACACCATATGTAAATAAACGATGCGATTGAATTATTTCGCCCAAAACTAATCTAGTCAATGGTTGTAGGGATTTGTTGCTAATTGTTAAGCCTTCATTTTTGATGCTAAGTATTCGCTAGCTAGTAAATACCCCATTGATTTAGCAATTATTCCTAAATAAGACTAGTTTCCTTTTTCTTCTTCCTCTGATTTCAATTGCTCAATCATGTAGCAAAGTTGTGAAGATAAGGAACGCTTTTGCTTTTTTGCATACTTTTGAAACCACAGCAAAACATCCTCTTCCAAATAAACTGATATTTTTGGCTTTTCAGTTCCCACAGTCAAACTCATATAAAACTCCTGCAAGATTATATCACTCATACATTAATTCATGGTAGCTCTATTGTCAACCCTTAGTAAGTTGACAGTGGAGTTACTTAAGCCCTACAATATTGGCAAACAGGCAGCAGACCACACATCTACAAACCTCAACAGTTAGCCAAAAAGCGCAACTGGCAACAACTTGAACGATTTACCTAATCCTTTGTTAAAACATAAGCTTCGACTGCGCCAAGGGGAGTGAATTTTCAGAAAATAGCCTGAGAATTTCACTCCCCCTGGCTGGAGATGTGCTGACTAACAATCTAATTTCTTGCTACATCTCTTAGACAGCACAGCTTTAGCTGTAGCGACCCACAATACTAATCGCTCGGGACCACAATCATCGCAATTTTGGGACCAGATTAAATGCAACCATCCGGTGGTCTGAGACCGAATTAAATACAACTGAGACCACATTATTTACAACTGGGACCACAATCATCGGTTTGAGACCACATTATCTGCAACTATAAATTTAGCGGCTGAAACTCAATCCCCAAGCTACATTGGTAATCCAGCACTCAGCATCTGTTCCGCTAGCTCCTTACGCCGTGTTGCATCCAACTGACCATTGAGCAATGCTTTTATCTCCGCTGGCTTGGCGTTGAACTGCTCTGCCAAACTCCGCACATCGTAACCATGCCTTGTCAGCATTGGCTCCAAATCATCAATTTGCTTCGACAGTACTGATTCCACAATTGCTTTGGTAATGGGCTTCTCACCCACTTGATAGGCAGATTCCATAGCCAGCGTCAAATGTTGTTGGATTTGCAATGGAGTTCGTAGTTTTTCACTCAACAATTCAATCGCTTCAGTCGTCAATACATCGGCTATTTTAGCACCTTCAGCAGTACATGATTTGATTAGCCAAGTAATATACTCTCGCTGACTACCAACCATTCCTTCTAAAGTAAAAAGAGTAGATCGATAACCGATTTCTTCCATTGTAGGACGACGTAGATCATTTTTAAGTTTTGGATGGCCAGCTAAAACCACGGTGAGCTTTCCTTCTCCATCTTCAATTACCTCAATCAAACGCTTCAACCCCTTGAGGGTTGCGTAGCTTAAGTCATGAGCTTCATCTACAAATAAGACGACTGGCTTCTTTGCTTTCTTAATTAAATCTCGCAATTCTCGCTCACGCTTTTCTCCCTGAGCAGAAATTTTAGTTTCTTTATAATTAGGAGATAAATCATAAAACAAAGCGGAAATTAATGTTGTCAAAGTAGAACGGTTTTTGTCCACTGACAATGACTTTGAAACCAATATTTTATTCTCTTTTAATAGTACCTCAAATAATCTGCGTAATGTCGTAGTCTTCCCACATCCAATAACTCCAGTCAAAGCAACCAAAGAACCAGATTGAGTTGCAGCTTTGAGTTCTTTAAAAAACTGCTTGTGTTCAGCAGTTTCATAGTAACCAGCTTGCCGCAACTCTTTGACCAAGCCAAAATGGGTCATTACTTCAGTCAGCATTTTCTTCGCCCCCTGTATGCAGTTGGAAATATTGTCGCACTCGCTCCAAGATCACCTTCTTGGTCAAAGTCTCCTCCACTAAGGCTGTAATGAATTCTCGTTGCTCTGTCTGGAGTTTAGCCAACGGCTGACCCAAATAATCAGCGATAGCCAGCTTCGCCGCTAATGTCGTCGGATAGGCAAATTCTAAATATGGATCAGGATCATGGAAGGGTTTGATTGACACTTCTGGGTTAGGCGATCGATCTGGCACGATCTGTAGATCGGCATTTCCCGCCAGGGCTGCACGAGGCAAATTAATTTGTTTGGCCAAACTTGCAATGCGGTCAGCCCGTTGTTCAGTATGGGTTTTCTTGAATTTTCGATACTTGTGCAAAGGAATCGGCCCATCCACAGGATAAAAAGGGCCATATCGCTGCTCATCCCGCTCCACATATAGTTCGTTGTCAAACAGACCCCACCAAAGAATCACAGTCTCACCGGCCAGGTCAGGATCTACCTCATAAGCCACTCCTTCGACTGAGACTCTGGCATCTCCTCCGACTTTTCGCCGCTGTGGTTCACGGGCAAAAGTACAGAATCTTTCCCAGCTACACATAGCACTGAGTCCATCTTTGGGGATATTTTGTAGCCAGTCTTCTACCCTTGAATGTGGCTCTGAACGATGGGGCTGGTCATTGTAATTGAGCAAATACTTGTGGAGCCATTGATTAGCCTCAGCTTCAGTCTCTGGTTGATGGAAGTGATAGAGAGTTTCATGAGCTTCTTTCACTGTCCGAAATGGTCTCTCCACCTTCCCTTTAGAGCGAGCTGTCACCCGCCGACCATCACTTCCCTTGGGCATGTGAGTCATCAGATCAATGCCCAAGCATGACAGTACATTCTGAAAAACATGGCTTTTTGAGATCGGTCCATTATCGGCATAGATTGTGGCTGGAATTCCTTGAAATGGTTCAGCAGCATTCGTCTTAGCTGTCATGGCATTAAATAAGAACCTTAAGGCGGCTTCTACGTCTTCACCATAGACACAGTGATATTCCTGGTAACATAGCCCACTGCGGTCATCAACGACGCTGTAAAGCATCAATAGAGGATTCCCTCGACCTGGCTCTACCCAGGCTGGTTGGGAGATGTGCTTTAGGTCTGAGGGACTTAGATCAAAGTGCCAGCAATCATTGCTGTTATCGGCTTGAAAGCGCACTGCTGGCGGTTGTCTAGTCATTCGCTCCTGGTCGTAACCCCAGGCTTTCAAATAGCGGTTGACTGTCGTTTTAGTCAGTAGACCAGGCTCGGCCTGGACAAGGCCATCTGGGGTTTCAATACCATGTTCTTCCAGTAATTCGATTACCCTTTTGGTGGAGAGATGTCGCCCTTTCTTATTGCTAGTGCGGATTTTACAGGCTGCAATAACTTCGCAGTAAATTTCCATTTCATTCCGGGACAACTTGCGAGGTTGCCCCCGGTCGGTGCGCCGGAGAGCTTTTGGCCTAGGTAGCTCTCTTAGTAAGCGGTACAAGATATCTTTTGATACCCCATAAAGGCTAGCGGTTTCATCGATAAGAGCTTTTCGCTCAGGACAACGAGCCGGTAGTAGATCCAGTCGCTGTTTGAGGTTGAGCAAGGCAGCAGCGGAAATTTGGTGGCGAGACATTATCCTGTTTGTTCCTCAGCTATGTATTTATAGAGAGTGGGTTTGGAAATACCCATCATCTGACAAATTTCATCGATTGAGTGTTGACGGTCGTTGTATAGCTTGACTGCTAACTGTCGTTTGTTCGGGTCTAAGGCTTTTGGTCTACCGCCTGTACGTCCTCTAGCCCTTGCTGCTGTTAGTCCGGCTTGGGTTCTCTCGCGAACTAAATTACGCTCAAACTCAGCTAGTGCGCCAAACAGATGAAATACTAATTGACCGCTGCTGGAAGTGGTGTTAATTGATTCTTGGAGGCTGTGCAGCCCAATGGAGCGCTCTTTCAAGGTTTCGGTTAGTTGAATCAAATCCTTGAGGGATCTGCCTAACCGATCTAATCTCCATACCACCAAGGTATCTCCAGCTCTAGCCATTTTTAGTGCGGAGTCTAATCCTGGACGACTAACTTTAGCCCCACTGAGATGGTCTTCAAAGATTTCTTCACACCCTGCTTTTTGCAGAGCATCTTGTTGAAGGCTGAGTTTTTGGTCATCTGTGGACACACGGGCATAACCAATCAGCATAACTTTTTGTTAAGAAATAGCTTGTCATTGATTATATCTTAACTTAGATAAGTTTACTGAGTTTATTGACTAAATAGATGACAGTTCGCCGTCAGATTTTAATCTGTTCAATTAGAGTAAATAAAAAGGGCGTTTTATTTACTCAGAAGCCTCGACCGATAGTTGCAGATAATGTGGTCTCAAACCGATGATTGTGGTCCCAGTTGTAAATAATGTGGTCTCAGTTGCATTTAATTCGGTCCCAGACCACCGGATAGTTGCATTTAATCTGGTCCCAAAATTGCGATGATTGTGGTCCCAAGCGATTAGTATTGTGGGTCGCTACA
>JANOXZ010000284.1:0-1596 GCA_031418695.1 Synechococcales cyanobacterium VAR_35_metabat_10 | reverse complement strand
AACAGCGCCATTCTAATAGCAATTCCATTGTGTACCTGCTTACTGACTAAACTCATCGTCGGGTCATCCATTACATCCGAAGTTATCTCTACTCCGCGATTAGTGGGGCCAGGGTGCATTACTTTTACCTCGGGCTTGCAGAGCTGGAGCCGATCGCGGTTAATACCAAAAGCCTGATGATATTCGCGCAGGCTGGGCAACAAGTGCTCAGACATCCGCTCTTTTTGCAGCCTTAAAGTCATCACAAAGTCAGCATCGATAATTGCTGGTTCTAGCTGCCAATGAATAAATAGCTTACGATTTGGTTCAGTCTCACAAAAATCGGCAAACTCTCTGGGCAGTAAAGTAGGCGGCGCAGCTAAATGCACCTCAGCGCCGCAGGCCGTGAGACTCCAAATGTTCGATCGAGCCACCCGTGAGTGCAAAATATCCCCGACGATCGCAATCTTTTTGCCTACTAATAGCTCACTGCGCGGCTTGCTGGCATCTAACACCTCACAGATAGTAAATAAATCTAACAAGCCCTGAGAAGGATGCTCATGCTGGCCATCTCCGGCATTTAACACTCCTACTTCTACCCCCAATCGATCCATTTCAGCGGCGATCGCTTGGGGCACCCCTGAATGCTGGTGACGTACTACCATCAAGTCGGTATCCATCGCCAAATAAGTCTTGGCGGTATCCAGAATTGTCTCGCCTTTGGTAATCGAAGAGGTGGCAGCAGCAAAGTTCATTACGTCTGCCGAGAGGCGTTTAGCCGCCAGCTCAAAGCTGCTGCGAGTGCGGGTAGAAGATTCAAAAAATAAATTGGTGACTACTCGCCCTTGTAAAGCCGGGACTTTTTTCATGGGGCGCAACAGCACATCACTAAAGCTAGCGGCGGTTTGGAGCACAATGTCATATTCAGCAGTGGTAAAGTCTGCCAAACCCAATACGTGACGGCGTGTCCATGTCATCGATCGATCCTCAAAAGTCATTCGCCGTCAACAGTGTTAGCGATTCGGTTCCAGTTGTCAAGCACGATGGGCAATAGCGTACAAAACACCCAAATCTAAAAAATAACTAGGGCTGTTTCTTCAATCGTTCTAGTTCAGCCTGCAAATCTTCTACTTGGCGACGCATATCAGCCGGGTTTTCCCCAGTAGCTTCAGGAGTATCATCAATTTCGATGCGGCGCGGTTCTTTCGGTTGGTTGGTTTTCTCGGCTTTTTCTGGGTTCACCTGCGCCTGCTGCGCTGAATTCAGCATGTTATCTACCAACTTGCGGGCTTCTTCGGTGGTAATTTCGCCTTTGGCGACCATTTCATCTGCCAACTTTTGGGCTTGCACTCGCACATCGCCCAACTTGCCACCCGCTTTTTCGCCAGCGGCTGCTGCAATGCCTACCCCGAGGTAGAACGCTTTTTGTACGAAGTCGCCCAAACCAGCCATAGTCATCACTCTTGTGAGTTGAAAGTCTTTATGAATGCAAAAATCTTTTAAGACTCGAACACCACGCCTGTTATAAGCATCTCGTATTGCTGCTACCTTCCGGTCCTGACAAGATTTGAGCGTTACGACCGCATGGGTCCGAATCAGTTTCTAATATAACATGAC
>JANOXZ010000283.1:0-2178 GCA_031418695.1 Synechococcales cyanobacterium VAR_35_metabat_10 | reverse complement strand
AAACCAGCTACAGCTAAGCCTAATGGTACTAAAAAATAAATTTATTCAATGAAAAGCGAGGTCTGGGAATATTCCCAGACCTCGCTTTTTGGGGATGTGATGTTATCGATCGGTTAACTGAGTCAAGACCTGATTAGATCGATCAACGAAAGCATTCATAGTGTCGGCGTTAAAGCCCTTCTGTGCCATCAGTGCCAAGTCATAGACATGCTGACAAATCAGGTTCACTAATTCCTCTTTGCCATCACCAGAACCTTGAGACATTGCCGCCAAGTTCTGAATCAGTGGATGAGCAGTGTTTACCATCAAAATATGGGCTGCGGGGAATTCGGGCAACTGCTGCTGCATCATCGCCATCATCTCCTGCATCCGCCGCTGTTCTTCGGGGAGCAACACCATCGCTGGTGGCACCGAAGAAGGATTATCGCTTTTCAGCGATTCCGTGCGGATCGTAATTTGGGGTCTATCTAAGGCCGCAGTAAACACATCCTTCATCCGATCGCCCAGGGTCTTGTTAGTGACAGGATCCACAACTTCGGAGGTGTCTTTTTCAATCAGCGAATCATCTAAATCTGAATCGATCCGCGAAAACTTGACTTCGCTGAACTCTTGCTCCAAGAAGGTAGCAAAGTGATTGTCGATAAAGGAGTCCAAGAACAAGACCTCAATGCCCCGGTTCTTGTAAAGACTCACATAGGTAGCCTGAGTGACTTCATCTGTGCAATAGAAAACTCGATTTTCCTGCTTTTCTTTGTTGCGTTCTAAATATTCTTTTAGAGTAGTGAAGTTCTGACCATTGACGGTATTTTTGCCCGTCTCAGCCTGCCAAGCATCTTCGGCGGTTTCTACTTCTACCTTTGGTTCTTCGGCATCGCCAGCCCAAGTAGTGCGGAAAATAGTGATGTCTTCGGCTTGTTTTTTAAACTTTTCGTCGTTCATCATCCCGAATTTGACAAAAGTACCCAGGTCTTGCCATGCATTAATGTAGGCTGTGCGGTCTTCTTGGTAAATTTCTTTCAGCCGATCGCCCACCTTCTTAGCAATGTGATCACCAATGCGTTTGACTGTTCGATCGCTAGTTAAAGCACTGCGCGAAACGTTCAATGGCACATCTGGACTATCAATTACACCCCGTAAAGGCGTCAGGAACTTAGGAATTACTTCCTCACAGTTATCGCTGACAAATACCTGATTACAGAATAATTTGGCCTGACTTTTGGTTACATCAATTTCGGGTTTGAGCTTAGGGAAAAACAGAATTCCGTTCAGCAAAAACGGATAATCGGTGTTTAAATGCACCCATAGCAAAGGCTCAGACTCATAGGGATATTGATAGCGATAGAACTCCAGATAATCTTCCTTAGTGAGATTTTGCGGAGATTCTTTCCACAATGCCCGCTGCTTGTTGATCTGTTCATCATTGAGTTCAATCTTCACCGGCATGAAGTCGCAGTAAGTTTTCACGAGCTGCTTCACCCTTGCTTCTTCGACGTATTCTAGTTCTTCTTCTTGCAAGGTGAGGGTAATGGTGGTGCCTCGGGTGGTGCGATCGGAGTCACTAATTGTAAACTGCGGGGAGCCATCGCAAGACCAATGCACCGGGGTAGCGCCTTCTTTGTAAGAGAAAGTATCGATTTCTACCAGGCTGGCGACCATAAAGGCTGAGTAAAAGCCCAAACCAAAGTGGCCAATAATTTGCTGGTCGGCGCTTTTTTGGTATTTTTCAATAAATTCTTCGGCGCTAGAGAAGGCTACTTGGTTAATATATTTTTTGACTTCGTCGGCGGTCATCCCAATACCGGTGTCGGTAATCGAGAGAGTTTTCTTTTCTTTGTCTACCGCCAAGGTGATTTTGGCTTCGCCCATTTCGCTAGGGAGTTCTCCGGCCATCGAAACCATTTTGAGTTTACCAATGGCATCCACGCCGTTGGCGATCAGCTCCCGCAAAAAGATCTCATGGTCGGTATACAGAGATTTTTTGATAATCGGGAAGATATTCTCGGTATGGATCGTGATGTTGCCTTGTTCGAGGATGGTGCTCATCTATCAATATCTGGTGTGGGAACCTCTCGAAGGTATCACAGGCCATGACTAATCCCATGGCGAAATTTCCGCACTTCTCAATTAGCGCGGCAGCCTAAAAACAAGGAATTAAGCTAAAATCAGGAAAGCATAAGG
>JANOXZ010000282.1:0-2347 GCA_031418695.1 Synechococcales cyanobacterium VAR_35_metabat_10 | reverse complement strand
GTTAAGACAGAAGGTTATTATGTCGATTTGCAACTGCAAGCAAATTGTATTAAACATGATTTGGTTGATTTTTTAATTAAAGCTAAGCGCGATGGTAAAAACCTGATTGCTTATGGCGCAGCAGCAAAAGGCAATACATTGCTTAACTACGCAGGTGTACGTCCGGATTTATTATCGGCAGTAGTAGACCTTAACCCTGCAAAGCAAAGTAAATATTTACCGGGTAGTCGAATTCCAATTATGGACGAATCAATTATTCGCCAGAAAAAACCAGATTATGTGTTGATTTTGCCATGGAACTTGCGCAGTGAAGTGACCGAGCAACTTAAATATATACGTGAGTGGGGTGGTAAGTTTGTGACTGCTGTACCTAGCTTGGAGGTTTCATGAAATCCAAAATTCATTACACTAAACCTTCTATTACCGAGTTAGAAGTTAGCTATGCAACCGATGCTGCTAGAAATGGCTGGGGCGAAAAATGCTATGAATATATCAATAAGTTTGAAGAAAAATTCAAAGAATATACGGGCGTGAAATATGCCATTGCAACCTCTAGTTGCACAGGTGCAATTCATATGGGTTTGTCTGCGATTGGTGTTGAGGCAGGTGATGAAGTAATACTTGCTGAAACCAACTGGATTGCATCAGCAGCACCTATTACCTATCTTGGGGCTAAACCTGTGTTTGTAGACGTTTTGAAAGATACATGGTGTATAGACCCAGCTGCGGTTGAGGCCGCAATTACGCCACATACCAAAGCCATTATTGCTGTGCATATTTATGGTAACGTTTGTGAGATGGGTAAGTTGCTTGCAATTGGTGAAAAATACGGATTACCAGTTATTGAAGAT
The DNA here is from genome assembly GCA_031418695.1 of Synechococcales cyanobacterium VAR_35_metabat_10. GTDB lineage: Bacteria > Cyanobacteriota > Cyanobacteriia > Cyanobacteriales > Chamaesiphonaceae > JAAFHZ01. The sequence goes on along the minus strand of JANOXZ010000282.1, from coordinate 1,496 downwards.
GCAGCAGAGGCAATTGGATCTCATTGGCATGGTAAACACGCTGGTACTTTAGGTAAGTTTGGCAGTTTTTCATTTCATGGCACTAAAACACTCACTACTGGTGAGGGTGGTATGTTTATTACAAACGATAAAGACTTTTACGAAAAAGTACTGACTTTGTCCAATCATGGTAGGGCAAGAGGCCAAGTTAAACAGTTTTGGCCAGATGCTGTAGGCTTTAAATATAAAATGTCGAATATTCAAGCCGCTATCGGATATGGTCAAATGGAGCGAATTTATGACTTAGTTTATCGTAAGCGCGAGATTTTTACTTATTACTACAAGCATCTTGCGAATTTACCAAGTATTACGATGAATCCTGAAAATGCGAATACGACTAATGGTTATTGGATGCCGACACTAGTATTTGATAAGTCCACAGGAATTACTCGTGAGAAACTGCAGGAAGCATTTGCTGCAGAAAATATTGACGCAAGGGTATTCTTTTATCCACTATCCAGTTTGCCTATGTTTGCAGATAATTCAGATAACACAAATGCTTGGGATATTCCTAGCCGCGCAATAAACTTACCTAGCTATCATGACATAACAACACCTGATTTAGACAGAGTAATTGAAGTGGTTAAGTCTTGTATAGAGAGGGTTGAAGCATGACAGCAGCAATTCTTACTGAGTTACAGATTCAGTCTTTTAACCAGGAAGGCTATCTGATTATTCCAGACTTCTATATTGGTGAAGAAGAAATCATACCAATACAGAAAGCCATTTATGACATTATCGGAATCGTAGCGATAAAATATGGCATCAAAATTAACAGGTCATCTTTTTCACCACAAGCTTTTGATGAAGGTTATTTAGACATTATCAAAGTAAATAGAAATTACGGTGGTGAAGTTTATGATGCTGTTAAGCAAATTCCAGCTTTCATTCGTTTGGTTTCATCTAAAAAAAACGAAGCTATTTTTAAAGCGTTACGGCCAAACTCATTTGCTGGAGTAGCTGCTGCCGGGTATGGATTAAGAATTAATAATCCATATGAAGATAAATATAGAGCTAACTGGCATCAGGAATATCCATCACAACTTAGAAGTTTAGATGGCCTTGTTTTTTGGTCTCCTTTAGTAAAAGTTACCCAAGAGTTAGGTCCGGTGGTGATTTGTCCAGGCTCGCATGTTGAAGGTGCAGTGCCAGTTTATACGCATGATTTTAGAAATAAAGAAAAGCAAGGAGCTTATTCTTTGGTATTACAGGGCGAGGCAGCTTTGATTGAAAAGTATAACCATATTGCACCCTTAAGCAAGCCAAATGACTTGATTGTTATGGACTTCTTATTGTTGCATGCATCAGGCTCTAACCTAGGAAATAGGGCGTTGTGGTCAATGCAATTTCGCTTTTTTAACTATTTAGAAACGACAGGAATTTCTCATGGCTGGGGCGGCAACGACGAACACCACCAGGTCGCCATCAGCGACGAGTTCCTCGGGCGTCGGCCACGA
>JANOXZ010000281.1:0-2997 GCA_031418695.1 Synechococcales cyanobacterium VAR_35_metabat_10 | reverse complement strand
AGCCCACCATGGCAAAGCGCCCATTGACTTGCTCGGCGTAACTTGTCCAACCAAAGGCCGGATCGGTAGGATTTTTAGGAGTCTCTACTGCCGGTGCTTTTTTTTCGCTCATGGATTTTTAAAATTCTGGGGTGTCCAGAGGAGATCATAGCGCAGGATTCTTATGAAAAAGATGTGTTTTCAATGGATCGCCGACGGCGTGCAGCAATCAGAGTGTGACTTGCGACGATTTATATTGGGTGCTGACTTAATCTCCATAAGCAGTAGAGTGTTAGACTTGCTTTTTGATGTTGAATGAACTGTCCAGAAATATGGCCGAGGAAAACCTGTTTAGTGAAAATTTGGGTGAAGTCTCAGAAGATGGAGAGACGTTGCTGGATAGCTTTCAACTCTCTGTAAGCATTACAGATACTGACCTACGCATTGATACCTGGCTAACCCAGAGATTGCCAGAATTTTCTCGCGCCCGTCTGCAAAAACTGATTGCTCAAGGCCATGTCTTGGTAAATAATCATCCGATCGCCAAAAAGCAAAAGCTGCAATTAAATGACCAAGTCACCATCACCATTCCACCTCCTACCTCTCTCGATCTGATTCCTGAGCAGATTCCTTTAGATATTCTTTACGAAGATGACCAGCTCATTATTATTAACAAACCCGCTGGTATGGTAGTTCACCCTGCCCCCGGCCACAGCAGCGGCACTCTTGTTCACGCCCTGTTATCTCATTGTCCGTTAGCAGCAATTGGTGGAGTACATCGTCCCGGTATTGTTCATCGTCTAGACCGGGATACCTCTGGGGCGATCGTGGTAGCCAAAACCGACTTTGCTCATCAGAGCCTGCAAGGACAAATCCAAGCCAAAACTGCCCGCCGGGAATACTTAGGGGTGGTCGTCGGCTCCCCTCGCGAAGATATGGGTCTAATAGATTTGCCCCTGGGTCGTCACCCAGTTGATCGACAGAAGCAAACTATTGTAGAAATCGAAGATGGTGGTCGATCGGCACAGACCTACTGGGAAGTTTTAGAGCGACTCGGCAATTTCACCATAATTAAGTTTCGCTTAGGCACCGGACGCACCCATCAAATTCGGGTACATAGCAACCGCATGGGCTACCCAATCGTCGGAGATCCCGTATATGGCTGTGGTCGGGGTATCAAGGTCAAATTACCAGGACAAGCTCTCCATGCTTGGCAATTAGAACTCATTCAACCCGTGACTGGAGAAACCATCAAAGTTACTGCTCCACTACCCTTGCATTTCGAGAAACTGTTGGCAGTGCTCCGACAGCAGGCTGTTTCCTAGGTATCGAGTTTTTCAGCACTCAAGATAAAAATCGGATCTACTGCCACCAAACTCCGGTTAGTCCCCCGCATTTCTAGGCGATTAATTGCGGCCTGGACGACTTCGACCTGTCGACCATGCAGTTGATCGAAGGTATTCAACACACTAAAAAGATTTTCTAGATTGTTGGCTGTCACTACCACTCGCCCATGGGTTGGCAGCAACGACCATACTGCTTGCAGAATTTCAGCCAAATATCGACCACCTTCAATACATACTCGCTGGGGTTGATCCTTGATATCTGCCAAACACTCTGGCGCACTGCCCTCCACAATCTGGACATTCTGTACCCCAAAAAGCTCACAGTTATGGCGAATTAAGCTAGCCACCTCTTCATCGCGCTCGATCGCAATGATCTTGCCTTTCGGACAAAGCAACCCAGTTTCCACTGGAATCGTCCCGGTACCCGCCCCAATATCCCACACCACCGAATCTAGCTCTAGGCGTAGCGCCGCAATCATCAGTAGCCGCACCTCCCGCTGAGTCATCGGAATCCCTGGAATCTGCTCAAACAGATCATCCGGAATGCCAGGAGTAATATATTTCCAAAGTCGGTCGGTCATGATGTTTCCCTGAATGTAATAGAGCTAACGGATAATATTGTTTTTAGCAGGAGTTTTAAAATCTTGCTTGAATTTTTGTTTGGTTAATTCATCTACCTTTGTATCTATTTGTTTTTGAATTTCTTTTTGGTTCACCCGCCGCGCATAAATTTTTAAATATTTAATTGCCTCTTCTGTACTACCAGCATTTTCCTTGACCTGAGCCAATACCAAATAATCGGCAGTAGAAATATTTGGTGAAATATCTCCATAGAATTTCAGCATATATGGTAGTGCCACCGTAGCCAGAAATACTAAGAAAATATAAGACATCCGCACATCCAGCCTATTACTTTCGACTAGATACATGGCTAGTGAAAAAAGCAAAATCAAGATAAAGACAATCAACATCAAATAGGGATCTTGAAAAAATTGATTGGCGATCGTGCCAGCATCGCTGCCCGCTCGGCCAATACAAAAACCCACTAACCCCATCGTGATCGGAAAAGTGAAGGGTCTAACCCCTGAACCTTTACCACTGAGATGAAAAATCAGCGACAAAATACTGGCCACTCCTGCCAAGATATTCCAAATATCCATTGCGCCTCGCAGCGGTAAAAAACATCAGACCAGAAATCGCAGACAATACCTTTGCACAAGGTTAGCAGAGTTTCGGGAAAGTTGGATGGAAGTCATTACTGCTACTTGATCTGGAATAATTAGATGGATGTATTCATCGATCGAATCCACCGGTCCAAATCCTATGGCACAGTTGCGGGTGAAAATTTTGCGTTATGCGAGCTGCTGCTGTTTAGTAGCCAGCCTGCTCTGGCTCGGTGGCTGCTTTCTTTCCAACCCAGAATCTCCTAGCAGCAACCCCAATCTATTGCTAGGTAATCCGAGCAAAGCCGATCGGGGAAATCCCGAAAATTACCTAATGCTCAAGCCTCAGTATGTGTTGTCTTACTCTCGTAGCAAAGGCATTCCTAACTGGGTTTCTTGGCGCTTAACTGCCAATAACTTAGCCATCAGAGGCACCAGCAAACGTCAAAACGATTTTCGCCCTGATCCAGATCTACCCAGTGACTGGCCAGCTACCACCCCCAAGGACT
>JANOXZ010000280.1:0-1688 GCA_031418695.1 Synechococcales cyanobacterium VAR_35_metabat_10 | reverse complement strand
TCATTTTCATGGCAATCTGCAACGATGATGCCAAATGCACTGATCCTGAAAGATACCTAGATTTAGAAAGTAGCATGGAAAAATATATCGATGCTAATCCTAAGCGTACTGCCGATGCCAAAGCTAAAGCTGCTCAGTACTTTACTATACTTAACCGCATCGAATATGTAATCACCCTAGATGAAAAATATAGTGAGCCTATATTTTTAAAATTCCTCCGTTTGTTCAATACCATTTATAACCGTCTAAATCGCACCGATGATCTGAAAGACGCGATCGAGGTCTATTTTGATAATCAAATTGGCATTATTGAAGTGGAAACTCAACAGCCAGAAGCCAAGGAAAAATGGCAGCCAAAAGTAGCAGCAGCACTGGGAAATTATCAAATTCACCAATTTAACATTCTAGCCATTCTTGAGGCTCGCAATCAGCAAGAAGAACTGAAGGGCGAACTTATTAAAGAATTTGAATCAAAAATTGTGGCCTTTTTTACCCATATCCGCAAATCTGATGAGGGTAAGCGATTAATTGTCAAAATTAATTCTAATATCTCAGAAGACGAAATCTATGATGATTTTGCTAAAATATATCGTAAATACAAAGTCTTAAATCATCAAGCGGTAGGGGATTATTTCTTCAAAGAAATGGAAGATTTGGTAAATAAACTCTGCGATGATTTCGAGATTACGGTGCGCAATACTAGAAATCATCTAAAAGGATAACTATTTTTTGGATTAGATGAATTCAACATATTTTCTCGCTGATAGGGAATCGTGCCCCGATCAATGATGCCTGGATTTAGGCCGTCCTGTACTAGCCCAATGGATACAATGCCGGAAACACCCGCTCCACTACCCGCAAAGGCAACCCAATTCGCACCGCTCCCTTTGGCGTATCCGAAACCAGCACTCCGGCCTTTGCCAAAGCAGCCAACACCGATCGACCTTGGCGAGATTGATACCCGGTAATGATACCAGCCTGTCCGCGCTCCACCTCGTCGCGCAAAATCACCTCTCGCACCAACATAAAAGACCCTTCTGGCAAACGACCCAAGGCCACTTCCTCAGAAATATACAACTCCCAGCGGCGCAGCATTTGCTCGGGTTCCAATAGCGATCGCATAAATTGTACTTGGTCGATGGCGGTTTCTAAAAAGAACTCCGAAAATTGATATAAAGCCCGCAAACTCAAGTTGCCACGGCCATCCCAATCGTTATCTCGCTGCTGATCTGCGGCCATTAACAGTGCTTTGTATTGTGCCACATTCCTAGCCAGACCTCGGGATACCGACCATAAACTACTGCCTACGCCAATATCGCGCAGGTAAGCATGAGCAAACAGCCTTGCCACCCGACCATTGCCATCATAAAACGGATGAATCCACAGCAGCCGATGGTGTGCTGCTGCCACAGCCAGTACCTGAGCTACTTTAGATAATTTGCTGGGATGATAGACCTGGGCAAAGCGGTCTAAAAATCGGGCGATTTTGTCGGGGCCTGGTGGGATATGTTGCCCTACTTGCACCCGCCCACTCCGAAATTCGCCTGGTATGAGGGGCTGACGCTGATCGCCGGTGCCAACCCATTGCAGGTCTGCGGGTAGGCGAGTGCAAAACTGTCGATGGATGTCACAAATTGCGCCTACGGAAACGATATCTGGGTATGCTCCTTGGTCAATTAAGCGCTGGA
>JANOXZ010000279.1:0-1603 GCA_031418695.1 Synechococcales cyanobacterium VAR_35_metabat_10 | reverse complement strand
CCGGCTGCTTGTGCGATGGTAATCGTGGTTTTAATTTCAACCAGTAGTGTCATCATGTCGCCAGCCCAATCTTGCTTGTAGCGTTCGACAACGAATTGTAATTCCCGCAAATGATCGGCATTGCAAAGAGCATGGATGCTGCTTAGTGGTGCAGAGAAGTCCTAAAAGGCTTACAGAGTATAAAGGATGAGTAATAAAGAGAAAAGGGGCGAAAGCGTGGTTCGATAGTTTTAGCGAAAAACAAAACCACAAAAAAAATGGCTACGCCCCAACTCTATAGTCAACTACTAGAACAACTTGGTCAATGGATTATTCCGAAAGATTTACGGCATCTAAAAAACTGCGCGGAGATCGTAGCAGCAATATTGGAATCGGAAAGTGCCTGTTTAGCACACTGGATTCCATATTTGAGCCACAGGGACTGTCAAGCCAGAAGTCATATGGAGCGGTTATCATACTTTATGAACAACCCGTCGATTAGTGATGAAGTACTTTACGTTCCATTGCTTAAACAATTTCTCAAAGAATGGACAGGACAAGAACTAATCCTCGTAATAGATACCAGTATGTTTTGGGACACTTATTGCCTGATAGAAGTATGTGTGGCATGGGGTGGTCGTTCAATCACATTGGCTCAAACGGTAATTGAACATGGTAGTGCCACAGTGGGTTTCGACCAATATTTACCCGTACTCGAAGCAGCTAAATCTCGACTACCAACAGGCTCACAGCCAACTTTACTAGCTGACAGAGGATTCGAGCATGGAGAGCTGATGAGATGGCTCACCAAACAGCAGTGGAACTGGGGCATCAGAGTCAAATCTAATCTTCAAATCACCATCGGTAATGGCAAAACACAATCGTTGAGTGAACTATTCCCACCTAAAGACCAAGCTTACTTATTTCCAGATGTTAAAGTTCTGGGTGATATTGAGTGCAATTTAGCCACTGCTAACTGCCGTGGGGTCAAAGCACCCTGGGCGGTACTTACAAATACACCCATATCACTGCAAACTTTCCAGCTTTACGGTAAGAGATTTGGTGGAATTGAACCTCGATTCAAGGATTATAAATCTGGTACTTTTGACATATTACGGTCAAAAATCAGGAATGCTCAAGCTTTAAGTAATTTACTAATGATGATAGAAATCGCTGAATTGCTAGCAATCAGGCTAGGCTTAATCATGATAGAAGCACGACAAAGAAGTAAAATAGATTGGCATGGTCACAGAGGTTTAAGCCTGTTGCAGCTCGGCATCAGAACTGTTAAAAGTTTCTGTCACCAAGCTCGTTCAATCCCATTTCTTACCCCTTTTCCTTGTATGAAAATTCTTCCTGTCTGTGCTTCTCTCAAGAAACAATCCAAGTTAGATCGGCGGATTGAATTTTCCAAAGTTATTTCTTTTGCTTATTAACAAAAATACTTTTCTGCACCACTAAGGACAACCTATAAACGAACCCGCCCAACTCCACTAGCAACCCAATGATCGGGTAAACTTGTCTAGCTGCGAAGATCTACCCACCCCGTCCTACGGACACCCCTCCGAGGAGGGGATTTTCCCACGCTCGACTCTTTTGAGAGATTTAATACCTAAATGACTGC
>JANOXZ010000278.1:0-2038 GCA_031418695.1 Synechococcales cyanobacterium VAR_35_metabat_10 | reverse complement strand
GGTATTTTATCTGCCAGAGCTTCCGACAAAACTTTTGCTCTAGCCTCTCCCACCAAATCACTAAGTGTATTCATAGCCACAAGTTGACGAGAAGTATAGAGATCTCCTTGAGTTCTGAGTCCATACTTCTGGGTTCTAAAATCGCGAGTATTATTCTGCGGTAATAGATTTTCTGGCTGCCATGTTGGTCTGGCTGCGGCGGCAATTTTTTCATGCGCTGCATCTGGAGAAAGATAAATTCTTCTCTTTTTTCCTTCAGCAACTATCGCCATTAGCTGGGCATCCATTCGCCCAGCGACTCCTTCAGCCTTAATATATTTTTCATCAGCAGGTTGTCCGCAGGCTAAACAGTTAAATTTAACACCACGTCCTGTTTTTGGTGGTTCTGGTGCTTTACCTTCTCCAGTCTTCACTACAAAATCGATTGCTGGTGGATGCTGAGTGCGATCGATAACAGGTTCTACCCAAGCCGCTTTACCTTTCTTTGTTGATAACTCAAACGACCTTATCAACGGCATCTGACAACCACAGGCTGGGTTCGCACACTTCACCGTTCTCGCCCATAACCAAGCAATTACCTTCCCACTGCTATTACCCTCATTATTCGCAGTCAGAGAGCTACCGGGTGCATCTGGATACAAATACCCAATTCGTTTTTCTGCCTCATCTCGCATCCACTGACCGTAATAGCGGACATCAGCCGCCAAACCACGCGCCCCCGAATACTGATTTCCCAACTCCAAACTCAGATTATCCGAGCCTGTCTTCCTCTTACCCTTCACCTTGCCACCTAAAGCCCCAAATTCTGCGGGACTTTCCATTCCGGTTCCCCCAAACTTGGGGGTTAGGGGGCTGCTTCCCCCAGCATTGGTGGCTAGAGCGCGAAATTCACTAACAGGCGATCGATTGGCAAACTTCGGCGGAATCTCAATCAACGCCTTAGTAATTAAAACAGCCACCGGATTGAGATCGCTACCATACGCCTCCAAACCCAACCTTTGCGCCTCCAACGGGATCGAGCCACCACCGCAGAAGGGGTCATCCACGGGTGGCGCATATTTGCGTAAATATTTACTGACTGCGGCTGGCTCCACAGGTGGTTCTTCACCCCGATCCCAAGCCAAACACCGCGCAATTTCTTGATGCGCTTGATCGACTATATTAGTCTTTTTGATATCTTCCCAAGATACTAAACCGCGAACTTCTTCCTTACCATTAACAGTTTCAAACCTAGCAATTAAATCGTGAAGTCTCTGCCGTTCCTTTTGCTGTTCCACCTCAGTTGGAAATCGATTCGACATGGGCACTCGGATCGTCCACCATCGACGCAAACAGAACCGCCCGACAAGAAGCTAACGGTCGTCTTGCCCACCAGAGATGAAGAGTTGATGGATGCCCATGTCGAATCGATTTTTCTCGCGCAGACTCGACATTTATGGCTTCGAGAGGTAGTGCGATCTCAATTAGTTTTTTCTTGTAAGGCATATATATAAGTACGGTTCTACTTATATTCTAGATTTCCCAATCTCGCCCCCAATATTGATAAATGTCTAAAACTTAGGATTTTATTTGCGAGGATTGTCGCAATTTTCTTGTATGTATAAATATCAACTTAACACATCAAAAAAATAATTATTTACACCGAACTAAATATGCTGTCTTGATACAAAGATTTATCCCTGAATTAAGTGTTTTTGACTAGCTTACCGAAAATTGGGGCTGAGTTCTCTACCACTAAGGTAAAATTCTAGTATTAATACTCGATCGCCTCATCTATTTCAAACAAAGTTCATCTAGTGGCGATCGATGGCATCGAGGTCTGGAGTAATAACTCTCGATCGAGTTCATCCAAGCAAATGCGAATAACTACCCGTTTGGCATTCAACCACTCGATCGCTTTTGCCTCATCAAACTTCACCATCTCTAACAATTCTATCCGCCCATCCCAAGACATCAGCCAAGGCTGAGATACCGTCTGAATCAGATCGGCTGACTTCTCCTTCAACAACTTGAGCGCACCAGCCGCGATCTCGAAATT
>JANOXZ010000277.1:0-3302 GCA_031418695.1 Synechococcales cyanobacterium VAR_35_metabat_10 | reverse complement strand
ATGTAGTTCGGCAGAAAGCTGGGGGTCGAGTTGGCGGATTTGGTCGAGGAACCAAGCATGGAGCCAGTAGGTGTAGTTACTGGGGAGGGTGCTGTCTTGGGTTGGTTTGATGGTTAGCTGGATGCCGATGAGATCTGGTTGTCTGGGTGCCATAGGGTTTTTGACTATGATAATCGATCGATGACTTTTTTAGTCCCCTTGCGGGGAAACGAACTTCGGAAGAACAACACGTTCAGCCAACCGCGTCCGCGAAGATGTGGCGATGCAGTTTCCGTCCCCTTGCGGGGAAACGAACTTCGGAAGAGCTAGCTGAGGAAGCCTTTCACCGTAACGGTTTCAGCCGTCAAATCTCCACACCTCCGCTTTCTGGTCATAACTTTGATCGATTTCAGCGAATTTTATAGGTTCAAACCCAGTCTGAGAGCAGCATCTCCACACCTCGACGAGTTTAGGCGGTTTCAGCGATCAGTAGGGGGTGTGGAGGAAGAATTGGTTCCACATACTTAGATGATGGCTGGAAGTGGCTCTCAGTCAATTCATATTACCATTTTTGGTGAAGGTCTTTGAAACTTTCACAAGTTGGCGAGATTCGATCTTCGATCCCCAGAGGGTAGTCGGAGTCGTTGAAACGGCGACCTATTGAAACCGTTGATATATTTGGTTTTCAAGGTGCGTTTACGTGAATCCCTTAACTATACCAGTCAGGAACCCTCCCATCATAAACCAGTTTGATGGCGGGAGGAATAAGAATGAGCAACGATTTCAATGGCAACCCTGATCGATCTATCAAAACTGACTTGAAGGCCGAAACTAGTTCGATATTGCTCAAGCAATCCAAATTATTAGTACAACCATGAAATTAATTGTATTGAATTGTAGCATTTCCCCTTACGGGGATTGGGTTGTTATGAAGTACAAAAGATGTAAGTAATCAGCTCAATACAGGTATGTGCTTCAGTCCCTTTACAGAGATTAATATATTCCTATTATAGATCATAAATTATCACAATGCAGCAATTTTAAATTCATTTGATGTGAAATCACGCAACTCTTTAATTAGAGTAATCACACCAGTTATTTGGATAAATTGAGAAATGTATTTTAATGGGACAGATGTATTACCAAGGAAAAAATAAGAGTTTATTAAGTATTTATATCTAGCACAAAAGTAAAATTTTGTTTCAGGGCTTGACAACTTTAAACAATAAATCTAGACTATGGGTAGAAGGATATCTGAAAGTCCGTGGCGATCAGCTTAGACGCTTGTTCTGCCTTTGCTAAGAAAGTTCCTTTGTCCAAAATACAATTTTAACCGGAGACCCGTTATGCCGCCCAATTATGAAATGTTTTTAGCTGTAATTAATCTACTCACTTCGATATGTTCTTTGCTTGTATAGCAGTCCTAAATCAGATCCGGAATTGACTTGTTGCTGTGTAAGGCTTTGAGGTCGATCTGATCCGGCAACTCATTTAGGATCGCTATAGTACTTTTGCAAAAGTAAACTTACATCATAGCTCCTGACATAATAGGTCTGGTTGGAGTATTCATTACTCTTCTTAGCCATACTGTCTAGAACGATGTTGCTAAGTATGTACTCTATACACCTACGATAGAGTACATGAATTTATGCTAATTTTATCGAATAGTAATATTCTATTCTATAAAAAGAAAATGAAATCAGTTATAAACAACCAGGCTTGGCATATTCCTAAAGCTGAAATACCGCGCTGACCCTATTCAAACCTGCGATCAATAATTAGAAGATATAGATTTATGGAAGAGAAAACATCGGTTAATAAGATAGTCTTACTTGTTTTCCAAAATGCGATATCTTTTGCAACAAATAATGTCGTGAATCTTCCTAGGTATGATGATCACTCCAGTACGTTATTTGATCGAGCAAAAGAACTCGTTCGTTGGCCAAAAGATCCCACCATTGTTCCACTAATATCTATCTTCGATGGTATCGGCAAACAAAAAACAACAAGTGAAAATTATTGGCCACCACAAGCCATTGAAGCCATCATTGATGAAAATTCATTAAGTTACCCTAAAATCCCTTACCCCGTCACCTCAGCTCAGGCTCATTTGGATATCACCGCATATCAGGAAGACCTGAAGCAAAAAGGTCTTAAATTGATGAAGAATAATGATTGGGAAGAATCAAGTCTTCTCAGTCTATTTCTGGAAAAATATGGCTCTTTCATTAGCTTTGGCACATCCAATATTTCTCTGAATGATCTTACGCGCTCAACTGCTGCTGTTGCTACCTCGTTAGCCCAAGCTCATAATGATGGACAGTCGATCGAACAAGCCAAACTGCGCCTCGTTGCTGCCGATATATCTGGCATTCAGAAATTCATTTACAACATTAGTTCCGATGGAGCTTTGAAATCTCTGCGGGCACGGAGTTTCTTTCTAGAACTAGTGACGATCGAGATAGTCCAACAGCTACTCACTAAGCTAGAACTGCCCCAGAGCAACGTTATTTATTCCGGCGGGGGCAAGGTTTATATCTTAGCTGCTGATACCAAGCATGTTGAGGCAGTGGTGGCAGATGTACATAATAAATTCAATGATTGGTTTGCTGACAAATATCAAGGAAATCTCTCTTTGGCAACGGCTTCTGTTAGCTTCCCTCAAGAAGATATTGGTAACTCCAAGTTCGCCGACCATTGGCAAAATGTAACAGCAGAGCTACGTGAGTACAAAAACCGTAAATTCTCCACACCTTATCAATTAAATAAACTCCTTAAAGCCAGTGACAGTCATGAACCTTGTAAAGTCTGTCATCGAGATGACACAGAAGATCTCCAGCCGTTGAATCCACTTGAGCCGACAAAATCTGTTCCAGCCTGTATTACCTGCCGCAGTATGTTCCAACTGGGAACTCAGTTATTTAAAGCCAAGTTAATTGTGCGTTCAGGTACTAAGCCAGAGCTAAGGGATGATAATTACTCTTACTTTGGCAAAGATAGAAAGTATCCGCAGTATGTCGCCTTCGACTTTGGCGAAGAACCAGTCTACTACAGAGTATTTGGCAGAGATGAGCCTGACATACCCAAAGCTATCGATAAAGCGAACAAAGAGAAAGACTCCTCAAATATTTGGCTGATTGATAATTGGGATATAGATAATTACCGACAGTCAAAGTTACAGCCAATTTTGCTCGGAAACTACTATTTGGACTTTGGACAAAATCCAGGCTGAAAAGGGATGAACACGATGTAAAAAAAAGGATAATGACGGTTCGGACAAAAGACCCGCCATCATTCCCAACACTATTATGCCAATACTTTGC
>JANOXZ010000276.1:0-1946 GCA_031418695.1 Synechococcales cyanobacterium VAR_35_metabat_10 | reverse complement strand
GCGACTTCTTTAAGAAGTCGCACTTCTGCTAGGTTTCAAGCTGGCTTGGACATCACAATCCGATGAATATCAGCTTCATGTTGTTGGAAAAATAGCCAACATACCGGGAAGAAAGTCATGTAGCGATTGTAGACCTCCAAGCCCACCAGATCCAATGCCTGTAGCTTATTAGTGACTAGCCTTTCATACCAAGCCCTCAAAGTCGGTTGATAGTTATGAATAGAATCATGGGTAATCTTAAAACCTACTCGTGTCGCTGCTTCTAAATGAGTATGATGCAGCACAATCAAAGAGCCAGGGAAAAATAGTTGCATGAGCACCATCGAAGTTGGATATTCTTCTTCCGCCAACGAAATAAACTGATGCACTGCGAGTCCACCGGGAATCAGAGCATCATAGATTTTTTGATATAATTGCTCTAGCTCATTGGGTCTGACATGTTCTAAGGAGCCGATCGACAATATTCGATTGTAAGGAGCATTTTCAAAGTCATGAGTGACAAAATCATGCAAAGAGACATTTAATCCTAATTCTTGATGAGCATAAAGCTGTTGCTCCTTAGACAATGTAAGTCCAGACAGGTCGCCATGGTGTCCACGATCTTGCAAAAATCGCAGCATTGCCCCCCAACCACAGCCCAAATCTAAGATTTTCTCAGAACCTTGTAAGTTCAATAGAGACAAAAGATGTTCAGCCTTATTGGTCTGTGCCTCTTCTAAGGTTTCTTGATTACTCCGAAACTCTGCACAAGTATAAAACCTGTATTTTTTATCCAGAAACAAAGCATAAAAATCATTAGAAACATCGTAGTGAGCCTCGATGCCACAGGCATGATCGCAATCCATCATCCTGTTTAGATAATCTACCCGTGACTGTTGGAGCGGATAAGACTTGGCAAACCATTTCAGCACCGGAGATTTATGATCGGTCCAAAACTTCCAATTTTCTTCTGGATCCAAAGGCGTAAAAGAGTGAATGCGCTGGTTGGCGATCGAATACAACAGTCCATGAGCAATCAGATCGGGAGCAAGTGGCAATAGCTTCATGCTAGTTTTCCTCACTTAAAAAAGCTTGGTTACATGCTGGAATATCCCTATATTACAATGCTTCTCTATTGAAATCTAAAATGGTTACATTGCAACATAATCAAGAATTACAGGTCAGGAAAATATTGCCTGAACATAATTTACAATTTGGATTTTGTTGAATTTGAGCAATCAAAATAAAGGCGCACATTATTTTGTGCGCCTTCACTCTAATCTAATTGATGTTTAGTCAACACCTTCAATGCGATCTTCGACCTGTTGATAGAGTTCACGGAGCCGATCGAGATTCTCGTCAGAAGTCTCCCAATAACCGCGACCATTCACTTCTAACAAAGTAGCAACGATTTTGCGGAACGAATTAGGATTTAGATCCATCAAGCGTTTGCACATCTCTTCATCTTTGATGAAAGTGCTGTTGGTATCTTCATAGACCCAGTTATCCACTGCATCTGCCGTAGCACTCCAGCCAGAAGTATTCACCAACCGCTTGGAGAGTTCGCGCACACCTTCGTAACCATGGCTCAGCATTCCTTCATACCACTTAGGATTCAATAGCTTAGTGCGGGCATCTAAACGCACAGTTTCCGACAAAGTCCGAATCTGGGCATTAGCTGTAGTGGTATCAGCCATAAATGCTGTGGGCTTCTTACCATCAGTCCGTAGACTAGCCACGATCTTGGTGGGGTCAGAGTCGTAGTAGTGAGAAACATCGGTCATACTGATTTCCGAAGAATCCAGGTTTTGGAAAGTCACATCGGCGGTCTTCAAGGAAGTCTCGAAGATTTTGCGAGACTGTTCCATCGTGCCGGGATTATCGGCACTGAAGGCGAAGGATTTGCGAGTGAGATACATTTCCTGTAACTCAGCTTCGTTTTCCCAGGTGCCGTTTTCTACTGCCAA
>JANOXZ010000275.1:0-7803 GCA_031418695.1 Synechococcales cyanobacterium VAR_35_metabat_10 | reverse complement strand
GCTGGCACCTTATTATTTTATGGACTTAGTCAAGGTAACTGGGCAGATTTTGTTCAGCAGTGGCAAACTAAGCGCTTCATTCATGTAATGAGTCTAGATTTTTTAATGCTCTCGGCGCTGTTTCCGGTATTAGCTAAAGATGATTTAGCCAGACGAGGTGGAGCGAGTTGGCTGTGGAGTCTCTGCTTTGTGCCTTTAGTGGGAGCATTGGCTTATTTATGTTTGCGTCCTACTTTAGATTTGGTGGCTGTGAAACCGAATACAGTCATAGGCTCTAATTAAAACTGAGTCTTGGATACAATAACTATAATGCAAACTTTTGCTTGAACCATGAAATCATTACATCGCCCCGATCTATATTGCTGGTCTGAGTTTGATGCCGATCGCAACGTAGATTTCCACAGCATTGCCTGGGTTCGCCCCGAGGGCAATATCCTCATCGACCCTTTGCCTCTTTCGGAACACAATTGGCTACATTTAGAATCCTTAGGCGGTGTCCAATGGATTGTGATCACTAACTCCGACCATTTGCGGGCTAGTCAGGAAATTGCAGCTAAAACTGGCGCTCAGATTGCTGCACCTCAAGGGGAGAAAGATTTTTTTCCGATTCCAGTGCAACGCTGGTTAAGTGATGGTGATGAGATCGTCCCTGGTTTAGAGGCGATCGAGCTGCATGGCTCCAAAACTCCTGGTGAGTTGGCACTGTTGCTTCAGAATACAACTTTAATTACTGGCGACTTGGTGCGGGCGCATCAGGCTGGCTCGCTGATGATGCTACCAGATGCCAAGTTGGTAGATAAACCACTGGCGATCGCTTCGGTACAAAGATTAGCAGAATTAAACCAGGTTTCAGCGGTGTTAGTTGGCGATGGTTGGCAGGTTTTTCATAATGGGCATCAACTGCTGCAAAAACTAGTAACTCACTAGATTCGCTGATCTTCCAATAAAAATCTCCCCGATTTACTTGTGCCGCTTTGGTAACTGTAATGCGGTGGAGATTTTTTATTGGGTAGCTGAACCCTTTGTTGATGGGGAACTTGTGGATTTCCTTGGCTAGAGTCGCGTGCTCGACCAATAACTGTCACAAGCTGGTAACTCACCAATCTGAAAACACCTAAGAATAAGGGTATCGAGATCAACTGAGGCCACCAAAATGATTCATGCTACTTTTACTGAAATCAAGTCCAGTTCAATTGGGTTAGTGGAAGATTTAGATATCATCGTTATTCTAAAATCCTTATGGATTGCGACCAAGATATCGTTTCATACTTGGTCTGGGCTGATCGCCGATTTCCAGAATCTTCCCCGCACGATGAATATCGGTATTTATGGGGCACAAATTGAATCTATTAGATCCAACGATCGAGAGCAAAACACAGTTCTTGGTAAGCCCCTCGCAGATCAGCAAGATTAATTGATCGTCAGAAAATTCACCTTAACAATATTGGCACTTTAACTATGAAATTTATTCCTTGGTTCCTGGTTCTATCTAGAGCGGCGATCGCCCCCTATCTATTATGGGATGCTCTGGATCATCAGACTGGCCTTGCTTTTATGCTGGCTTATAGCTTTGCTTTTTTCTCGGATATTTTTGATGGCATTATTGCACGGCGGTTGCAAATGAGTACGGCATCCTTACGGGTCGCTGATAGTATTGCTGATACTTTGCTGTATCTCAGTATTGCGGTTTGTACTTGGCTCACTCACCCAGAGGTGGTGATGGCTTGTCGGGTGCCGCTATTGCTGACGATCGGAGCCATGCTGCTATGGATGGTGGTGAATATGCTGAAATATGGGAAGTTCGCTAGCTATCACACTTATTCAGCAAAATTTTGGGGGTTGTCTCTGTTTACTGCAACGATCGGGATTTATATTGGTTGGCAGAGTGAGCTGCTGTTAAGCTTGGCTTGCTATTCTGGTTTAGTGAATATTGGCGAAGAGATTTTGATGACGATGATTTTGCCGACTTGGCAACATGATGTTTTGAGTTTCGTTCATGCTTGGCGGCTGCGGATTATCGAGTAAAGTAAGGGGCTAAAATCTCTCGATTTATTTCCACATGCCTTACTAATTCTACGATTCAGCTCGATCGATAGTCTCTTTGTAAGCCATCAAATCATTGAACTTAATTTTATAAGACTTGCCTGCTTTCCGATGAGGAATCTCACCGGCTTCGATCGCCTTGACTATTTCAGCATAAGGAATATTCAGCAAATCTGCGGCCTCGCGGGCAGAAAGCTCCGCATGTTCAGCGAAAGCCTTAACCCATTCTGGTGATAAGTTCATGTTGTTTTTAATATTAAAGTTAAGTGAGATTTTGTTACTCAGGAGTAATTGCATAAGTTTAATCAAGCTCTGCTAATCCTTCATTAACTTCTGCCAAATCGAATTCATTGGGATCGAAAGAATCACCGATCCACTCCAAGCGGTCCAGTGCATCAGCATGCTCTGGATGTTTTTTATCGTTAAGTGCTTCCAAAAAACTTTGATAGCCCCAAATACCACCAACATCTTCGGGTGGACAACAGCCTTTGCCCTTCACACAACAAGGATACTGCGTCTCGGCCTCCACCGGCAAAATCTTCTCCAAAATAATCCGATGATCCCAGCCATCGCCGAAGTCATACTCATAGGAAAACTTATCTTTTGGTGTAGTCAAAATTTGGTTGAGCTTAATGCGACTTTCATCACCTGTATCCTCTAGGTCAAAATCTGGATTGCTATAAAATTCTCCTCCAATATAAAAATGATGGAGATGAGAATCTGTCCAGCCCATTGCAGTCTGGATAATAGCATGGAGTGAATCTAGGGTAATGTTGCTCTGGACTTGTACCCGTCGCCAAATTGGTGGCTTGCTGCCTTGGAGAGTGATCTTGAGTTGATAAACTGTTGTTGATTTAGCAGGCATATTTTTACTTTGATATGGTATTGCCAAGTTTGCTGTTTTCACAACCTATACATACAATAATAGGGGGGCTGCTGACTATCCATCCCAATATAAGTACACAAATTATGGCTGGCAAAACTCACTTAGGGATCACAGATTTACTTTCTGCTCACCAAGCACAGATACTTTCGATCGCGGAAAAACATGGTGCATCGAATGTACGAGTATTTGGCTCAGTTGCTAGAGGCGAGGCCAACGAAGACAGCGATATTGATTTTTTGGTGGATTATGACCTAGAAAAAATTACTCCTTGGTTTCCCAGTGGGCTACTACTGGATTTAGAGCAATTATTGAATCGTAAAGTTGATGTTGCCACGATAGATATGTTGAAAGATCGCATCCGCGATCGGGTTTTGCAGACAGCTCAAAAGCTCTGATTAGGAATCTGCTGAAAGGTTAAATCTGTGACTTGTTTACTGATCCCCAGCTATTACCGCAGCAATATCTTTGCGGGCAGCGCCTAGTGCCAGTAGAGACTTGATTAATAAATCGATCGACACAGAAGGATCACCAGCTTCCATTTTAGCTACTCGTGATTGGCTAGAACTAATATCTTTTGCCAACTCCTGCTGAGATAACTGCTTATTTTTTCTCAATTTCTTAAGCGATTTGCTTAGGGATAACCTAATTTCAATCAGCTCTACCTCTTCAGAAGATAACTGCAAAAAATCGGCAGTGGTGCCAATTTTCCAGCCAGCGGCCTCTAATTTTTGGCGTTTTGTAAGTTCCATAGTTTGCTGAGTCACCGGAACTAATCAGCTCCTGTGATTTCATCATATAGTTTTAATCTTTTCTGACAATTATTGATAATTTGTTTAGGAGTTTTATCCGTTGTTTTGGCAAATACATCCAAAATTACGATGGCATCATCATCAATTCGGTAGACGATTCGCCACGATTTACTACTCTCATTATCGTTAACTCTCAATTCATAGCAGTGCTTACCAATGCTAGGCATAGGTTTACAAACCGGCATGGAGAACATTTCGCCTTCCTGCAATTGTCTCAGCAGAAAACCGACTTCAATCCGGGTCGATTGGGAAAACGGGGGCGTTTTAACCTCACCAGATAACCAAACAAGCTCTTTACTGTCTTTAGAAGAATCCATATTATGGGAATTTTATATTTTTTAGTTTTAATCATGTTGATTTACTGATTCATTTGATTTTTGTGCATTGCATTGATTATGTCAGATACGGCATAAATATGTCAATAGTATTCACTGAATATACTGTTCCTCTAAAGAAGATATGAACATAACTGCTGTTCACAAAATATCGATCAAGAATTTCCAGCAAATTCGCCCTAACTGATAAAATCCAATCCTGACAAGGATCTGGCCTGATTCAGGAAATCAACAAATCAAAAATTTTCAATAGGTGTTTTTTGAGATTTGCGGTTTTCCACCATACATAGATACAATGCTAAATGGCTTGACGGCCACCCGACATCAGCAAAGGAACCTATGGCATCTATACGCGAGTTACATCAACAGCTCACCAGCAAACAGCGATCGGCAGTAGAAATCACCCAGGCTGCGCTCGATCGACTGCAAACCCTTGAACCACAGCTCAAAAGCTTCCTTTGCATCACCCCCGAAGTCGCTTTAAACCAAGCCAGAGCCGTTGATGCCAAAATCGCCGCTGGTGAAACCATTGGCATGATGGCCGGGATTCCGATCGCCCTCAAAGACAACCTTTGCACCAAAGGCATCCTCACCACCTGCGGCTCCCGCATCTTGGAAGGCTTTGTGCCTCCTTATGAATCTACCGTCACCGGCAAACTACAAGCCGCTGGTGCTGTGGCCCTGGGCAAGACCAATATGGACGAATTCGCCATGGGTAGCTCAACCGAAAACTCTGGCTACCAAGTCACCGCCAACCCCTGGGATACCAGCCGGGTGCCTGGAGGTTCTTCTGGTGGCTCTGCCGCTGCCGTATCCGCCGATCAAGTGGTGGTTTCTTTGGGTTCCGATACTGGTGGCTCGATTCGGCAGCCAGCGGCTTTTTGTGGAGTGGTTGGTCTGAAGCCCACCTATGGATTAGTATCGCGGTTTGGTTTGGTGGCTTACGCTTCCTCGTTGGATCAAATTGGCCCCTTTGGTCGCACCGTGGAAGATGCGGCGATTTTGTTAGAGGCGATCGCTGGTTACGATCCCCAAGATTCCACTAGCCTCAAAGTGGAAATCCCTAAATATTCTGAACTCCTGAAGCCTGAACTACCGAAAGGTCTGCGCGTTGGCATTATTACTGAAACCTTCGGTGAAGGTCTAGATCCCGTCGTTGCCGCTGCTGTTCAAACCGCCGTCGCTCACTTCCAATCTCTGGGCGCAACAGTGCAAGAAATTTCTTGCCCCCGTTTCCGCTATGGCCTGCCGACCTACTACGTTCTCGCTCCTTCGGAAGCTTCGGCTAACTTGGCGCGCTATGACGGCGTGAAATATGGCATCCGGGCGCAGACTGATAACTTAATGTCGATGTATACCCAAACCCGCGCAGGGGGCTTTGGAGCTGAAGTCAAACGCCGAATTATGTTGGGAACCTATGCCCTATCGGCTGGTTACTATGATGCCTATTATTTGAAAGCGCAAAAAGTGCGGACACTAATTAAAAACGACTTTGAGGCGGCTTTCGGCAAAGTAGATATTTTAATCACGCCTACCACTCCTACTACCGCTTTTAAAGCTGGTGAAAAAACTTCTGATCCTTTAAGCATGTATCTCTCAGACTTAATGACTATTCCAGTGAATCTGGCTGGTTTACCGGGCATTAGTATCCCTTGTGGTTTTGATGAGCAAGGAATGCCGATCGGTATCCAAATCATCGCTAATGTCCTGCGGGAAGATATCTTACTCCAGGCTGCTCATGCCTATGAGCAATCCACCACTTGGCACAAGCAGCTCCCCAACATCTAGTGAGTGGTAAATCTTTAGCCATCGCTACGCCGGTGGGCAGTTTTAAAGGTGCTTTCGCCCATGGTGTCCTCACCGGTTTAGAGCAATGCGGTATTTGGGCTGATGCCTACGGTGCTGCTTCTTCTTCGGTCATTCCGGCTACTTGGGCTACGCTGGGTCAAGCGGCAGAATTGGGTTCTGACTATTGGATTGCGGGTTGGGAAGCGTTGCAGTTGCCCAACCAAAATATGAGTAAGGTGATGCAGCGGGGGATCAGATCTTTTAGCAGATCTCTAAAGTCATCATTGTTTGATACCACTACACCTACTTTGTATATTGCTACAAATCAGGTAGTAACTACCGAGGCGATCGAACTCACCCAAACTGATCAAGCCAAACATCTTGGCAAGCAACTCATGCTGTCTTCAGCTCGTCAAGATCGTAGTTGGGTCGATAAACACCTAGAATTCGCCCTGTTCAGCACCCACAGCCATAACCCCCACCGTCGAATTACAGTCAATAACTATCCAGCGGTGGCTTATGCTTCTTCGCGGATTATGCACGCCTGGGATTTACCAGCAGCGATCGAAGGTTTACCCTATGTGGATGCGGCCTATACCTGTCTTTGTCCGGCTTTAGCTATGGCCAAAGAAGGTTATCGTGAGGTCATTGCTATTTCCAATGAACCAGGAACGCTATATCAGGATATGTTTCATTTGGATGCGGTGCCTGATAAATGGCAACACACCAAAATTCACTTTATTAGACCAGCGATGCACTTAAAACAACTAGGCGTGGATTTCACCAAGGCCAGTCCAGCGGGCTTGGTCAATGCTTATCAATATGGCCAAGAATGTGGTCACAATTTTGTCAGAACTTGGCGAAGAAATTAAAATCCCCCAGTTTTTGAATGACCAGCTTGTGGATAGCCAGAAACTAGGGGATTTTTGGGTTTAACCCTTGACGCAAATAAGCTGCTTGAGAGTAGCGACAACTTCTACCAGATCAGCCTGGTTGGCCATTACCTGCTCGATCGGCTTATAAGCTGCCGGGATTTCGTCGATTAGCTCTGGGTCTTTACGGCATTCAATTCCGGCGGTTTGCGTCAGAAAATCATCTAAAGAAAAGGTATCTTTGGCGGCAGTGCGAGACATAATGCGACCGGCACCATGAGAGCAACTACAGAAACTCTGGATATTGCCCTTGCCTTTCACAATAAAAGACTTGGCTCCCATCGAACCAGGAATAATGCCATAGTCACCTTTCTCTGCGCGCACTGCACCTTTGCGGGTTACATAGACATTTTCGCCAAAATGGCGTTCCATTTCAGCATAGTTATGATGACAGTTCACCACCAACAACGGCTTCATTTTCTTGCCGCCGCCCAGATGTTTTTCAATCACCTTAACCACCCGCGCCATCATGACTTCTCGGTTCACCCTGGCATAGTCTTGTGCCCATTGCAGATCGTGCCAGTAGGCATCAAATTCTGGGGTTTGGGTGACAAAATAAGCGAGGTCTTTGTCCGGTAAAGAAGTCTCAGCCATTTTGGCCAGATCCCGAGCGGTATCAATGTGACACTGAGCAACTTTGTTGCCAATTAACCGCGAACCAGAGTGCAGCATTAACCACACCCGATTTTCGGTATCGGTGCAGACTTCGATAAAGTGGTTGCCACCACCCAAGGAGCCAAGTTGCTGGGTCGCTTTTCTTTCTAGATCGCGCACGCCTCGATGCAGGTCGGCAAAGCTGCGCCAGCCTTGCCAGTTTTGCACTTCCCGACTGGTTTCTTTGTTGCTTGCAAAGCCAGTAGGAATAGCGGCTTCGATGTCGAGGCGGATTTTTTTCAGTTTGTTGCTGAGTTTATCGACGCTATAGGGTGTTTGGACGGCCATCATGCCACAGCCAATATCTACACCGACGGCAGCGGGGATGAGGGCGGCTTTGGTGGCGATCACTGAAC
>JANOXZ010000274.1:0-2259 GCA_031418695.1 Synechococcales cyanobacterium VAR_35_metabat_10 | reverse complement strand
AAAAATCAGCAAGTTAGTCGATGCCTAAATATTCAACTCATTACATCATCAAACAGTAGTATTTGACACCTCAAATACAATACAGCCACAAACAGATGAATTCCGTGAACAATAGCAAGATCCATTGAGGTCAACCAGTAAACAACTTAGGGTAATTACCCTGGCTTGATTTGACAAACCTGATCAACTAAATCTAATTGGAGACAACTACTATGGCTGATACACAACTCGATGCTCAGTATGAGATATTAGCTAAAACCCTTGGCTTGTATGCTAGTCCTGAATTTAGACCATCTGCAGAAAAAGTATTTGATACCTTAGGCTATAAAGTCGATCGAGTATTTGATGACCCAGCTAATACTTTCTTCGCTGTAGGTCTTAGCTCCAAAGACGGCAGCAAAGCACCTGTGATTTTACTACCTGGTGGAAACGGAGGAGATCCTGGCAGCGTTGGCGCTGTAGAATTTGCTAGTAACAAACAAGCCATTAAAGAATGGTTTGCAAACATCACTAACAATCAACAAATTAACCCAAAAGGTCTGAAGCCAGATGTGACCGGTGCCAGTCGGGGTGGCGCTTTAACCCAACTGATTGCCAGCGAATTCCCTACATTAATTGGCTCAGCAGTATCGTTTGTGTCACCAGGGATTGATCGAAAAGATGCCGAAAAGTTCCTAGAGAACGGCGGCGATCCAAGTCAGGTCAGGCACTATGTCACCAATGGAGACTACCGCAGCTTATTTGGAGAAGCCTTCATTCCAGGGAAAGTTGTCGTTAGTAACTACGAGATACCCTTTGGGATACCGGCACTAGGCGAATTAGATTACACTGATCGGAAACATTCATCAGGGATACTAGCCGATTTTAGTGCTTTTCTTCCCGACACTAGCAATCCAGCTATAGCCCAAATTCGAGCGGCAACTGACATACCGCCCGACAACGTCCTGTCTGAAATTTCTGTTGATGAACTTAGTCAACCAGACTTTACTTGGCAAGGCAAAGATTGGCAAACAGCATTGGAAGTAATCAGAAACAATAATCCTAACTTGGCATTGCTAATCGAACAGCGCCAGAATCTTGAGGAATTGCGTGACACCAATGGCTCTGGTAGCATCTTTAAATTGCTCGGCCAAGCCATCCAAGGAGAGAATCCAGTTCCTTCTAACCAAGTCAATCAGTCTACTGCCAATGACGATATTTTGTTTGGTAGTGAGGAAGATGATCAAATTAGTGGTCTAGCTGGTGATGACTACATTACCGGTAGCTCTGGTGATGACCAACTATTTGGTAATGAAGGCAAAGATGGTCTTGCTGGCGGTACTGGCGACGACATTCTAAACGGTGGAGCAAATGATGACACTCTCAAAGGTGGCGAAGGAGATGACTTGTTTCTTTTTGGAGATTGCACACCTTTTACATCAGCAGCACTGGGAGTCGATCGCATTAATGACTTTGTTGTCGATGAAGATTTGATCGGTCTTAGCAAAGCTACTTTCACCAATCTCAGTGACGATTTTGCCAGTGTTTTTGGCATTGTCACCGATGATGTAGCTGCGGAAACTAGTGTGGCTTCGATCATCTACAACACCAACAATGGCAAGCTGTTTTATAACACTAATGGCAGCGAAATAGGTCTGGGGGACGGCAGCCAATTTGCAAACATTTTTGGTCAACCAACTCTATCTGCCTGCGACTTCACGTTGGTTTAGCTTGTTTTGACGCTGTGCCCACAGAGCTGCCTGGGTGCGATTTTTCAACCCCAGGCGAGTCAAAAATATTGGTGATGTGATTTTTGACAGTTCGCTCAGAAATACCCAAAGAATTAGCAATCTCCCGATTTTCGGAACCCTGTTAGCACATCTACGATCAAACAAAAATACCATCTCAATGCGGTTTGTGGTTGCATTAAGGGATTGATTTTAAGATTGAGGTCGATCAGCCTTCGCTTTACTGCAAATGGCCTAGGACAAGTTGCTCTGGCTGAAAACTGTCACTGTATTTACGCCTTTGGCGATCGAACACCAGCCCTCTGCGATACCATTAGACTATTAGTTGTCCCCGCGAGTGTCTATGGAGCTGTATTGCACCCATCCGAGTTGCCCCAAACCCCAAAATATATTCCCCAGCCTGGATGACCTCGAAACCTTAAGAACGGTCAAACAGCAGTTTTGTATGTCTTGCGGGATGCCCCTGATCTTAGAAGGGCGCTACCTCACCACCAAAATACTCGGCGAAGGCGGCTTCGGCACCGCATATCTG
>JANOXZ010000273.1:0-2769 GCA_031418695.1 Synechococcales cyanobacterium VAR_35_metabat_10 | reverse complement strand
ACAAATATCAATTGAAAATATTCGGAACTGGTATGCTCATGGATGCTATTGTAATTCACCTTTTGAAAATGGCTTAGACAGTCAAAGTGTATAAGCACACTAGTCCATCTGATTAATTCACTTTGTCCGAGACGGAACCGCCATAACACCGTAATCCTAATTTCGATCGCCTTTGATCTCAGCAAATCTCGACCCCCAGAATTCAATTAGACAATTCTGCGATCGCAAACCTTAACCATTTCTCCACATCTTTACTAGCTGCCAAAGTCTCATCACGCCCAATCATTTGCAGCGCCTGACGAATTTCAATATCATCGTAGCCCAAAGCCAACAAAGTCATTTCTACTTCCGATCGCAGCTTGGTATCCATATTCTCATCGAGTTCGATCGAATCCAAATCTGCTACATCTCGCCACTGCTTTAGCTTGCTCTTTAGTTCTACGCTCAATCGCTCTGCCGTCTTGGTGCCAATCCCAGGAGTCTTGGATAAAATCTTGGTACTACCCAGGACGATCGCCTGCACCAATTCTGTAATACCCAAATGTTCAATCAAGGCAATGCCAATACTGGCTCCGATACCGCTAACTGAAATCAACTGCCTAAATAAATCTCGCTCGGCAGTGGAGCCAAAACCATACAGCGAAACCTGATCTTCCCGAAACTGTTGATGGATAAAGAGCTGCACTGTACTTCCCATCACCATATTGATATTGGAGGGAACTTGCACTTCGTAGCCAATACCCTGTACTTCAATAATCACAATGGTTTTAGTGGGGCTGGCTTTTTGAAATAGTTCGATCGAACCCTTGAGATAACTGATCATCCGAATGCTCTTTGCTTTCCAGTTATTGTACTACTGTCTGTGAGCATAAAAATTTGCAGCCTAGAATATGCTGAGATCCATGACGTGGGCAATGCCCACCCTACTATGCAACTCTTTTAGATCTGGGCTAATTACATCTTAGTTGGTGATTTTCTGGTACTTAGATCTCGTAGAGCTAAGCGAATTTGTTCTAATCTTCGTCGATTTACACCTAGGTCAGACTCGCCAACCCGCGCAGCCGATCGAACTTGAATCAGCTTTTCATCGGCAGGAAAGTAAAATTCTAGGTCATCAACAAAATGGAAGATGCGGCTGGTGGATTCGGCGCGAATGTAAGTATCGGTTTTCTCGGTGACTACGGTGCGGGGCACAACGGTTAATACTTGGAGTAGATCACCATAGGCTGTGTCTCGATCGCCCTGGTATACCAAAGGTTCGATCTGATGCCCTGCATCTGCCCCTTTGCTGACAACGCAGTTAGGAGTAGCTGGGCAAGGTGCCATGATGGTCAATACTGACGTTTCGGCTGTGAGGGGTGAGGGTAGACTGGTGCAGATCAAGAAAACAGCGACGAGGCAGATGAGTAGACGGTTTAACATGGCTTTATCCCAGAGCGTTTATGAATTCTAACAGGTACAAGCGGGTTGATCGACCTTTGAAGTATCAATACTTTTTGATGCAGGGCGAGGCTTTGGACAGATTTGATTTTTGGTGGTGTTTGTCGATCGAGTAGCATTTTTGCAAGATAGTCAATTAATCAAATTATAAATCATATATTTTTGCACCTTTTGAATTGAGGGGAATGCCAAACTTTTTTCAATTCTAAAAGTATTAAAACAGTGGCAGTTTTCCACCATCTAAAATAAGTTTATTTCTTTTATATCTGTCTATCTATTCTTAGAATAAGGATACAGATAGATTCGTGCGACATTTTTGGTTTTGTGGACTATCTGATGGCAAAATTGAACCCCTCTGATATTTTTTGAGTACACCATGGTCTTTTTACTAAATCAAACCAATGTCTTTGAATATGTGGCAGATCTGGGGTATCACTCAGAAGACATAGCCGACAATATCAAGCCGCTTTCAGCTAAGAACTTTAATTTGCTGCTGACGCTCAGAGAAGATTTGCAGCTATTGGTGAAACAGGAGCGCCATAACCAGGAGGGTAAAGCTGCTGGGGAATTTGTGGGAGAGTGGCAGGTGCAGGAGTTGATGCGTAATTTTGCGATGCTAAGTCATTGGCAGCCGTTTGTTTCGGAGGCGCTGCACTTCGATCGAGAAAACTCGATCTTGGTATTCAAATACCTGAGTGATTATCGAGACTTGATGGATTTTTATCTAAAAGAGAGTATTTTTCCAATAAATATTGCCGCTAAATTGGGGGCTTTAGTTGGGACATGTCATCGGGATACTTATCAGCGCAGGGAGTATCAGGAGGCGATCGATTCCACCAATAAAAAGTCACCACCAAACACGGATGATCAGCAGGCCAGACTACAGTTAAGCATTGTGCAAAGAATGATTCGGGGTTTGGAGCGGTTGACTCCCGAGATTTTTGGGAATGTGCCCGATGATGGTTTGAAGTTTTATGCTTTATATCAGCGCTATGACAGTTTGGGTCAGGCTTTGGTGGAGTTGGGGGAGACTTTTCGGGCAGATTGTTTGACTCATAATGATTTGAAGCTGAATAATGTGTTGCTACACAATGATTGGGAGCAGGCTGAGGGCGGGGTTCTACGGTTAATTGATTGGGAGCGATCGGCTTGGGGTGATCCGGCGTTCGATTTAGGGACTTTAATTGGTAGTTATTTGCAGATGTGGTTGGGGAGTTTGGTGGTGAGTAAGTCGCTGTCGATCGAGGAATCTTTGAGTTTGGCGATGACTCCGCTCGATCGGGTGCAGCCTTCGATCGCGGCTTTGACTGGGGCTTATTTGGAGGTTTT
>JANOXZ010000272.1:0-2720 GCA_031418695.1 Synechococcales cyanobacterium VAR_35_metabat_10 | reverse complement strand
CCCCACCATAGACCTAGGCCAATTCCCAAGATTACGCAGCCACCGCGAATAATGCCGATGGTTGCTAGGCGATAAACCGAACCGGTAGCGGCACTGATTTGTTGAGATTCTAGTGCTTTAAGCTTGGCGGTAGCGGCTTGTTTGGTATAGAGCTGTTTGAGCGATTGATATTCAAACCAACCCTGCAAGTTTTTAGTAATAATGCTTTCGGCTTTGGCTGGGACTGGTTTTTCGGCAGTCCAGAGTTGGTTGAGAACTTCGGCAGTGGTGGCGATCGAAGACCCGGGGATATCGCGCTCAATTTGTTGCCAGAGCTGTTGGGCGGCAATCGGCTGTTTTTGGACGGCCTGGATTAATCCTAAATCTAGGTTGATTTCTTGTAGATCGTGGTTAGCTTTTTGGAAAGCATTAGATTCCGGGGTAGGCTTGGCTGGACTGGTAGTCGCGGGGGGCAGCTTTTTTTGCAGTTCGTCAGCATTGTCTCGGGCGGTTGTACGAGCTTCTTGGTATTGGGTTTTGGCAAGGCTCAGAGCTTCTTTACCAACCAGGGCATCGTAGAGCGCGGGGGGAATATTGGGATCTGCTGCTAGGGTAGAACCCTGGAGCATAATATTGGTTTGGTATAAGTTCAATTTTCCGGCTACTTGTGGTTCGTTCCAGCTTGCCAGTAAGGCCGAAGAAATAAATAGACCAACGATCGCAGATAGGACTGTGAGTACGATCCGCCGCACTGTCCAACCTGTTTTTTCACTTTGCATAATCCACCACCATTAGCCAACCACCCCATTATTCCACGGGATTGACCTGCCCTCTGTTTACTACAGGATGTCTTTTGTTGGAATACTAGATGTAGAAAATCCTATTTTTCTGGCGGCTTGCCTTGCAGCATCGCTGCTAATAAAGCCTGAGATTCGGCATCGAGGGCATTAAATGCCGAGCTGCGACTTCTTTTTCTTGTCCTTCTGGTAATTTCTGGAGTTTGACCATTTGCGATCGCTGATGGCATGGTTGGCGACTTGGCGTTTGGGGTTTTGCATGATTGGTGATCAGCTTTTTTGGGTTGCTCCTGCAAGATTTCTGAAGTAAAAACTTCTGGAGTGGCAATTTCTGAAGTCGATGGAATGGTTGGAGGTTTTGCTTTGGGTAATTGGTTCTGGCCTTTTTTGTGCTTTTTATGATCAATTGCTGGAGTACTGCCATGCACCATCGCCGACAATACCGCTTGAGATTCGGCATCAAGGGAGTTAAATAATCTACCGGTGCCAGCGCCTTTTTTATGTTTCTTTTTGCCAAAGGCGGCATCCCGAGATTTGCGGGAACTAGATTCGATATTGTTAACCAATTGCAGGGACGAGATCCATTCGGCTCCGAATCCGCCGACAGTCAGCTGTTGTGCTCGATCGGAGGTCGCCACCAAAACGCGGGTTTTCAGGCGGGTATCGGTTCTATGGGCAGCGCAGAATTTTTCGATATAAGTATCGGCAGTTTCTTTGTATTCGGTGTAATAAATGGAAACGTTGGGAGTCAGTACTTCGGTGACAGACGGGGTGTCCCGGTTATGAGCATCGAATACCACGGTGGTAAAGTAGCCTTCAAAGGAGCTGAAGTTGATAAGCTGTTCAATGAGCTTGTTGCGGGCAACTTCTAACTCTTCGCCGTGGGTCTGTTGCAGCGGAGTCTCTTCGTTGGGATATAGGTCTTTCCAGGCACCGATGACGTTGTAGCCGTCAACGAGCAATATGACTTCTTGCCGTTTGGGTGCCATAACTTACAGGGTGCGAAGCATTGAGGTGGGAGTTAGCTTCTATATTAAGATTTTTTGCGAACTTCCGCGAGTAGATTTTGAACTAAGTTGAGATCTTTGATGCCGGGGCTGGCTTCTACGCCGCTGGAAAGATCGATGCCTTGGGGGTGAAGCTGACTAAGAGCGATCGAAATATTACCAGGATTCAGCCCCCCGGCTAAAAACCAGGGAATAGCGGGTTGAAAATCCAGCAGGGATTGCCAATCTAAGGTGTGACCAGTACCTCCTAAGGCTTGGGGGTGGTAGGCATCGAGGAGTAAGGTATCCACAATCGGGCTGTAGGTTTGGATGGTGTGGAGATCTTGGGTGGTACGTACTCGCCAAGCTTTAATGATTTCTTTATCGGGCAATTGCTGCCGCAGATTCTGGCAATATTCTAAGGATTCTTGACCGTGTAATTGGATGGAACCGAATCCGCTGGCTTTGGTGGTGCTCACTAAGGTTTCTAGATTCTCATCAGCGAAGACTCCGATGCAGTTTACTTGGCTTTGTAACTCGGGAACCAAGGTTTGTAAATTTGCTGGGGATACATAGCGCGGAGAGGCGGCCACGCAGATGAAGCCTAGATCAGTTACGCCATAGCTGGCGATCGATCGGCCTTGTGCTAGTTGAGTAATTCCACAGATTTTGATGCGCAGCATAGTTTTAATTAAAGTTTAGGGCAGCTTTTGGATTTTAATCCCAGAAATACTGGTTTTCCGTTGCACTCCACTACTGTAGTTAAAGTGGGTGGAGCATTTCTTAATTCACCAGTACCCTCTATGAACTGGACTTTATCGGGTGCTGGAGTGGAGAAGCCTGGAGCAGAAATTAATTTCCGTAATGTATCTCGGTCTAATGTTTGCTGCTTGTTCTGCTGCATAGCTGTAATTAAAACTTGAGCAGCATTGTAAGATGTGTAGGCATACCAATTGAT
>JANOXZ010000271.1:0-7361 GCA_031418695.1 Synechococcales cyanobacterium VAR_35_metabat_10 | reverse complement strand
CTACCGATAACAAAGGCAACAACAATCGCCCGGTAGCCAAAGCTCCAAAAGGATGCAGGGTCACGGGCTTACAATTAATGTAATAAGTGCTCTTCTGGCCAGAAGAAAGGGTAAAGTCACCTTCTTGGTAAGCCAGTTGGCATAGCAGGGTCAATAAATAGTCCCGCAATACTGATGGTGTTGGGTCAGGGGTGGGCATAATAGCCCCAGGAAGAAAAGACATAGGTAAAAAGAACGCTGAGAGCGCCTTCTATCCTACTATTAATCGACCAATAGGGTGCCCAATTGAATTATTGCTCCAGCTCAACAGGATTTTCCAAAAATATTCCTGATAGCCGCTGCCATTGCCAGAAAGTTAAAACAAGAGACAAGTAAATCCAAGAGACACCTAACAAGAGAAACTGAGGAAACAACATCATGAAATTAAAAATCGCTGCCTTACTAGTGGGTGCAGTAACCCTATCGATCGCCGCTCCAGCTAGAGCTGACAACTTGGCCAACCAAATGGACAAAATGTTTTCGGCCAATTCTGGCGACATTTTTTACAACACTACTACTTGGCGCCAATCACAATTGTTGTTGAACACTCCCACAGTTGAAAGCGAATACAACAAAGACTCTCAATCAATGGAACAGCTTTACCGCGATGGATTAAAGGCTCAAACTGGTACTCCAGTCAGCACTGCTGATTTGCCTAACCCTTTCAGCTCTTCGATTCACACTAACCCTCGTTTGATTGGTCGTTAGAAACTCGAACTTATTGAGAAAATAGTAAGCCCGGTAGCTTTGCTATCGGGCTTACTATTTAGCGATGTATTTTCAAATACCTTCTAGATAAAACCTTGGCTAGTTAAACCCAAGATTGCTCCAGTACCTAAAATATGCCCAAAGCAAGTACCGCCGATCACCTGTGCAACGCTAATGCCGCCGGGTAACTGCGGACCAGCTTTCTTTTGCACGGTAGTAGCAGCCAATACGCCCAAAACATTGGCCACAACCATCACGATCGCCACAGTTGGTGACCAAGCTTGGCTCATCGGGGCAGCAGCTAACAAAACATGACTCAACATAGTTTATTCCTTAAATAGAGAT
The DNA here is from genome assembly GCA_031418695.1 of Synechococcales cyanobacterium VAR_35_metabat_10. Lineage (GTDB taxonomy): Bacteria > Cyanobacteriota > Cyanobacteriia > Cyanobacteriales > Chamaesiphonaceae > JAAFHZ01. The sequence continues at coordinate 6,269 of JANOXZ010000271.1, read as the reverse complement.
GACATTGATTGGATATGGTACCGAATACGGTGAGTTAGATAACTCCGGCGTTGGTTAGTCCTAAGACAAAACCAACTCCTAAAATATGTCCAAAGCTCAAGGTGGCTAGTAACTCGGGTAGGTTGAAGTTACGGAATAAATCCGGCTTACCCATAGGTAGGTCAGGGCCACCACCGGGTTTTTGAATGGCAAATCTGCCGATCGCCACAGCTACCAGGTTGGAGATTACCATTACTAGGGCAGTACCAGAACCCCATGGTTCAGTATGGGGAATCGCTGCGATAAAAATGTGTTCTAACAAGTGTTTGATTCCAAACTGTTATGTAAAAACAAATTATTTAACACAGTGGGGACAGCAACTAAGTTTTGTTTCAAGATTTAACAAATACGTAGGTGAGTGAGGGTCGCCTAACCCCACCCTATCTGGGCTTTAACGTCACCGATTGACTAGTCTCTGTCTGGATCTCTAGCCGATCAATCGCCAGCCCCAACTGCTGCTGTAAGTCTTTAGGCAAAGCAATTTGTACATCTAGCCCCTGCTGAGCCGCCAGTTGAGCTAAATCGGCCAAACTGCATTTCTTAGTGCTGCGATTTTGAGTCTGCAAACGATACTCTGGGGTTTCTTTTAATCCTTGGGTAGCCATCGCTGCTTGCAGACGATCTTTGAGCTGATCGCGCTCCATGGTTAGGGGTTTGATTTGTTGCTCTAGCTCTTGGTAACGGCGGGATAACTCAGCAATGTTTTCAGCAGCGGGTTCGATCGCTGGAAATTGCTGTTGCAAAGCCAACAAACCCTGATGAACCTTAGCTAAATACACCGCATCCATCTGAGCATAATAAAGCTGCTCCGGCCGCAGTGGTCGTAGACCCCAATCGCTGACCTGTTCACTTTTATCTACATGTGCCCCGGTCACAAAGTATTCAGCCAAAGTTTTGAGCTGATGGTTATCTACGGGTAAGAGGCCAACGGGAATTTTTTTGGCCATCTTAAAAGTGCATGTCACATTTAGAGCTGTGGTACCGCCCAGAAATCGCAGGTCAAAGCTGGCATTGTGAAAAACCTTTTCGATCGAACCCGCTACCATCAACGCCGCAATAAACTCTGCCACTAAGGCTGGCCGATCTAACACATCCAGCACCATCACATCCCTGGTCGTGACCACCTGAATTAAAGATAAACGTGGCTGCTTGGTGAAACAGTCGGCCACTTCGGTATCTAGCCATAGACAGGTTTCTTGTTGACATTGGGCAATGGCCGATCGAATATCTGCGGGGGTATCAACCAAAGTTCCGGGAAAAAGCTCTGACATGGATTTATCTCTACGATCTCGCCCCCGATTCTAATTGATTCTGTTAGTTAATCAATAATTTTCCAGAGATCCCCCTCTATTGGCTGCCCGTGCTAATATAGGAGGCATTGCCGACTTGAAAACTAAGTAGAGTGCGATTTGTGTTTGCTTTAGAAGGTTACGAATACTTACTAGGCTTTTTGATGGTGTGCAGTCTGGTTCCTGGACTGGCATTGACAGCCTCTAAACTACTTCGCCCCAGTGGCGGCGGCCCCGAGCGCCGCACCACTTACGAATCTGGGATGGAGCCGATCGGTGGAGCCTGGATTCAGTTCAACATTCGTTACTACATGTTTGCCCTGGTGTTTGTGGTATTCGATGTAGAAACAGTGTTTTTATATCCCTGGGCAGTTGCTTTCAACCAGCTTGGGCTACTGGCCTTCATTGAAGCGCTGATTTTTATCGCAATTTTAGTTATCGCCCTAGTTTACGCTTGGCGCAAAGGAGCTTTGGAATGGTCATGAGCACTAACAACCTCATTAATCCGGTAGAAAGACCGCAGATTACCAACGATCTTTCCGAGAATGTCATTTTGACCTCGGTGGATGACTTGTACAACTGGGCGCGGTTATCCAGTTTGTGGCCACTGCTATTTGGCACCGCTTGTTGCTTTATTGAACTGGCGGCCATGATTGGTTCTCGGTTCGACTTCGATCGATTTGGTCTTGTCCCCCGCGCCAGCACCCGCCAAGCAGATTTATTGATCACTGCTGGCACTATCACCATGAAAATGGCTCCGGCTTTGGTGCGACTCTACGAGCAAATGCCCGAACCTAAGTATGTAATTGCCATGGGAGCCTGCACGATCACTGGTGGCATGTTCAGCGTTGATTCTCCTACTGCTGTGCGTGGTGTGGATAAACTGATTCCGGTGGATATTTATCTACCAGGCTGTCCTCCTCGTCCCGAAGCAGTAATGGATGCCATTATCAAACTGCGCAAAAAGATCGCCAACGAATCTATCCAAGAACGTGGCCAACTAGAACAGACTCATCGCTATCGCAGTATTGGCCACAAAATGCGCCCAGTACCAGAAATTCTGACTGGTAAGTATTTACAGACCGGTGCTCATAGCACTCCACCTGCCGAGTTAGCTGCCGCTATGGGTATGCCAATTCCTCCAGCATTGCTTACTGCACCGGCACAAAAACAGGAGGTAGAACGTGGCTGAAGAAAATGCTACGCCGGAAACAACTCCAGAAGCTCCAGCAGCACTAGTTGCCGGTAAGTCTTCTCAGTGGTTAACCAGCAATGGTTTTGTTGACCATACTTCGTTGGAAACCGACAATTTAGGGGTCGAAGTAATTCGGGTTGAGCCTCAGTTTTTGTTACCGGTTTGTACTGCACTGTACGCCTATGGTTTTAACTATATGCAGTGCCAAGGTGGCTACGATACTGGCCCGGGCGGTCAGTTAGTTAGCTTCTACCATATTGTAAAATTAACTGATGGCGCAATTAAACCCGAAGAAATTCGCATTAAGGTATTTTTACCCCGCGAACAACCCGTAGTACCTTCGGTCTATTGGATTTGGCGGGCTGCTGACTGGCAAGAACGCGAAACTTACGATATGTATGGCATTGTGTTTGGCGGACATCCCAATCTCAAACGGATCTTGATGCCCGAAGATTGGGTGGGTTGGCCATTACGCAAAGACTATATTTCTCCTGATTTCTATGAGCTACAAGAAGCTTACTAGCTAAAAAGGTCACTAATATAACAAAACAAACCCCAAGTAAATTGGGGTCTGTTTTTTCTATAACCAAATTGATAATTTTAAAAACCGTTTTTGACAGCGAAAGTTTGTACAGCGAAAAGGAGAAATCCGAAAAAAGTGTAAGACATTCTCAATCCATCGATAACGATGGCTGCGCCGGATCCTTTTACTGCCGCATCTAGGGCAACGCTTGTCTATGCTAATTTTGGTTAACTTAAACCAAGTCCCTTTGTTAAATACTCCAAAAGTCATGGTAGATTATTAATCCTCAATGATAATTTGGCTTGATCGAAAAGTACTTCTGTACCTCATTAAATAAGGTTAACAAATTCGGTTTAATTAAGATGTATCAGGGTTTACATTATTTTCTAAAGAATGTATTCCAGTTGGGCTTATCATCAAGTTTGAGGATTGAATTATTTTTATAGCCATGCAACACTATTTGTTTTCTGCTCGGATATCTTCAGGTTACAAGGTAGTTTGGTCTTTCCGTTTAGTTGTGTCTCTGGCAATCGCCCTCCTTCTATCTCCCTCAGCCCAAGCCGCTTCATCCATAGAAGTAGCCAAAATTGCCAAATCAGTGACTATAAATATTGAGTCGGCGGATTCTCCTGGCTCCGGGGTGATTGTCCAAAAAAACAACAACATTTACACCATAATCACTGCTGCCCATGTATTGCGCGATCTCAAAAATTCTTTTACGATCGTCACCCCTGATGGCAATACTCATAAATTAACCAATATCAAAGCTACTCCTGGTACAGATCTAGCGATCGCCAAGTTTCAAAGCACCACCAATTATCCGGTAGCTAAAATGGGAGATTCGGCTCAATCTCCAGAAGGTGCCACTGTATACGTGGCCGGGTTTCCTCTGGCAACTCAAGCTATTAGTGCCTCAATTTACAATTTTACTGAGGGCAAAGTAACTGCTAATGCCAACCGACCATTGGCTCAAGGCTATTCTTTGGTCTACAGCAATAACACTCTTCCGGGCATGAGCGGTGGCCCAGTTTTCAATGGTGCTGGTGAGCTAATTGCAATTCATGGCCGGGGTGATACTCAAGAAACTAGTCAATCCTCAGAAATTAATCAAAATGTGCGAATTAAGACCGGCTTTAATTTAGGCATTACTACTTCCACTTTTTTAAAGTTAGCTGGTAAATTAGGGTTCAATTCGCCAGATAAGGTAATAATTGCTAGCCAATCAACCGAACCAAAAGCTGATGATTTTTTCTTACAAGGAGTCGATTTATTTCAGCGGGGTAGATGGTCTGGCACGATCGAGTTAATGAATCAGGCAATTAAAAAAGATCGTAATTATCTGCGGGCTTATTTGGCGCGGGGTGCGGCTAATTTTATGCAGAACCGGGTAGCGAGAGCAATGGATGATGCTGATCAGGCATTAAAGATTTTTCCGAACTATGCTATGGCACATGCTAGTAAGTGTTTTTTCTTAAATGAGTTTAAAAGCTATGGGCAGGCGCTTGGCCACTGCAATCGGGCGATTGAGCTTGCACCGAAGTCGGCGATTACTTATAGCATTAGAGGTGCTGTGAAAATTTCTTTGCAAGATTTAAGTGGTGCAGAACGTGATTTGCTGAGAGCGATCGAACTAGATCCTAAGTCTTACTATGCATATAGTAATTTGAGTGCCGTTTATGGCAAGCGCCAGATTTCCCAAGTCGCCATCAATTATGCAAGGAAAGCTTTGTCATTAAGTCCTAATTCGGCGGCAGTGCGGGTGCAGTATGCGGAAGCGCTAGTTGGTGAGAAGCAATACAACATGGCGATCGCGGAGGTTAATCGGGCAATTAACATCAACTCCCAAATTAGTAATGCTTATCGGGTGAGAAGTTTGGCTTATTTAGGTTTGGGTAATACGGCTCAATCTCAGCGAGATGGAGATTTTGCGAAATCCACCGCTTTCTCTAACCCTCAGGGTGCGATCGAAGACCTCAGTTTTTTGAGTCAGTGATGGTTTGCCTGACAACTCGGGCAAAAATAGACTCGCCGACCGCCCATAGTATCTTTCAGGATCTCGGAGCTACACAGGTGGCAAAGGCAATCTTGGCGACCAAAGACCCAATGTCGATATTGCCTTCTAGTTTGGCCGAGTTTTTTTAATCGTTCTACAATCTGGAGACTGTTGGTAATGCCTTTAGTGGCATAGGATTGACGAGGAATTTCTAGTAGTGCTATGGCTAGCTTTTGTAGTTGTTCGATCGAGCAGTCTACCGGACGCAGAGCTGGATGAATGCCTGCAACAAATAAGATCTCACTGCGCAAGTAATTGCCCAGACCACCTAAAAAGTGCTGGTTCAGCAACAGATTTGGGAAGCCTTTGCTTTTGAAGGTTTTACTTTGCAGTCGCTCTAAAACCATTTTTACCGTAGTGGTTTCTTCTAATACATCTGGTCCGAGCTTACGCAAAAAAGGATGTGCAGCAATTTGATCATCATCTAATACGGCAATATCGGAGGCGCTATAAAGTAAGGCCGATCGCTTTTCGGTATGTATGGCTAGCCTAAGCTGTCGATTGGTGGATGGATAATCGTAGGCTTTGCGACTGTACCAAACTCCATAGAGCTGATTGTGGCTATAGATACTGAGATGATTACTAAATCTGGTGAGCAGGGCTTTTCCTTTGGGATTTACCGATACTATTTGAGCCTCAGTTAAAGTAGATTCAAAAGATTTGAGTTGCTCAAATGCAAAAAAGACTTCAACCAGAGGTTTTTCAACAATGTCTTTGGCAATTTTATCGGCTGCTAATTTAATTTCTGGACCTTCAGGCATCGTCAGTTTAGTATTAAATGACTCTATGATAAAGCTTTTAACCGTCTAAGACAAAGGCTTCTCAATGGTCAATGACCGATCGGTCAATTTCACACAATCGATAGCCAGTTGTATTTTACGATTTAGTCAGCGAATATCTAGTAATATTTATGGGAACTTATCCACATAATTACAATTCTACTATTTCGTCCTGCAAAATCAAAAATACACGCTGAATATGCAAAGAATCAATTACATAGCTACAGTACTAGGCACCGCATTTTTACTAGGGCAACCCATGGCCTTTGCCCAGCCTTCGATCGAAAACACCATTGATAGTTCCATTCGCAATAACTCCATTCCCGGCGCTAGCAAAGAATCTAATGCTGTAATTGTAGGTCTAAAAAAATGGATGGGGCCTTACCAAGCA
>JANOXZ010000270.1:0-7930 GCA_031418695.1 Synechococcales cyanobacterium VAR_35_metabat_10 | reverse complement strand
GGGCGCAAGTCAAGGAGTTGAAAGAGCCTAACTAATGATAGAGGAGGCTTAGTCTTGCCTGTTTCGTAACGGGAAAAAGCATTAACACCCCCACCGAAAAGAGTACTCGCCTCCTGCTGATCTAGACCTAGTTTTTTTCTGACCTTAGTAATAAAAGCAGGATCGATGATCGAAGCATTCACCTGTTTATTAAACTCCAGCATCAACCCACTCACCCGTGCCGACTCGATCGCACCCAAAACACTCTCACCACAGGCCGGACAAAAATCACCTTTAACCATCGGGATAGTCGTAGATTCGCCTTTATAGGTGTAGGGCAAATCACGAGTATCGTGAACCAGTTCGGCCATCCCACAAGCAAGACATTTCATTACTCACAACTCCTTAAAAGAAACAATTAGTACATCTTCGACAACCGTCAACTTGAGGTAAACATCCCCAGCTTCTGTGCAGGGTCGATAGACATCCTGCCAAACTTGATGATCGGCATAGGTGGTCATGCTTTTGTAGAAGTCATTAGGTGTCAGTGCTTCTACGACTTCCAACATTGCAGCAAATTCAAAACCCAACGCTGCACCACCTGCTAGTGCCGATCCTGTGGCACACACTCGACCTGCTGCGATCAACTCTTTGATTAGAGACAGATTGTAGTGGGGTTTCTTCTTTTCCATATCTTTAAATTAACCTAATTGGTTAATTTGGTCAATAAGCAAGAACTTAGGTCTGAGAGAGTGGCTTTACCGATCGAGCAATAGATTTTTGTGGCGGGTGAGAAGTCATTACTTTTGAGGTGGATGCAGTGATCAAGTGTGATATGGAGAGAGAGTTTTATTTGGGATGCTAATCATAGCGGTTCCGAGTTGGAACTGCTATATGATCAATTAATATAAGTCATAGAGTGGGGAATACTATGAAGGTGAGCTAGTACAATAGAAAATTTTAGAAGTTAAAAAGTAGAATTTATTATGCAATCATCATCTTTTGAAGGGGAAAACTTTTCAAGGCCAATCAAAGAAGATAAAATTCAATATTTCTTAATTGGAGAAAGACCGGAATCTATAGGTTATGATATCCCGCAAATATTTACATCGCCATCATTAAATCTTATTAGCTCTATGCCCAAAAGTATTATTCAAATACTTAACCCATTTGTCTGGCATCTATCAAATATGAGAAACCATTCTTCTTCTCATGTAAACTTAGGAATTCTTTTTGATGATTACTCTCCAGAAATATATGATTCATTTTTTGAGATTCCTTGTAAAGTATTAGTCATTTTTTTAAATACTAAAGAAGAGAAAGTTTTTATTCAGTTAGAAAAACTACGTAGATTTTTCCTTATCACTTCAGATTATCAAGATATAAACCACAAATTAAATCTGTCAAAGGTTTTACAAAAAAAAACTTTTAGTAGTCCAGAAGAGCTTTCAAAAAAGATTTTAAATTTTGCTATAAATGAACTTGGTATAACTTCAAAAATCCTCAAAAAATCAAAACAAAATAGAGCCAATCAAGTACAAGAATTCTGCCAATATTCTGGTTTTAAAAAAGAGTATGATTTTCTTCCATCCCAAGTAAATACTAATAATATATATCAACTATTATCTTTAGATAAACCTGGATTTTTAGAATTTCAAGCTGTTGAACATAACAAAAGAACTGAATCTATATTAAAATCATCAATAGCATTAGGATCTATCTCACAACACTTAAGAATATATAGCCAACAGCAAGAAAAGTCGTCATTAAATGTTTTGCGTCCTCCAATATTTATTTTTGCATATCCATTCCATAACCCAGATTATAAAAAAATCTTAAAAGAAACTTCTTATAAAGATAAAAATAAATCTATTCAAAAAGCAATCCGATATTTAAATTTTATTGAGCAAGATATTGATAATTATTGTTACACAGTAGAATTAGACTCTAAAGATAGGCAAGAGTTATTAGCACATTCTATCTTAACTAAAAAGCGTTATGCAATATATTTAGATCTCATTGGCTACCTTCATTCAACATTTGATTTATCACCCTATATTAGAGTTCCTATGAGAGGAGAATCTCTGAATAAATATTTAGTTCGTTTATCACCATCACAATACAAAAAGACTAATAATGTTAAATCTATTAGTAATAATATTGCCGATATTGGAAAAGCTCTTCATGATAATTTACCTAATGAAGTAGTAAGTTTTTTGGATCAGTTTGTTGATGGCATTTTTACCATATCTGATTTGCCAATTGAATGGCTATTGATAGATAATACCCCGTTAGCTTTCTTGTGCGATGTCTGTCGCGCTCCTGAAACGATTTCAACTAGTCTTTTTTCACAGTTTAAAATAAATTGTTCACAATTTTTTAACGTGCCAAAAGATATTTTGGAAAAAACCTTAGTAGTATGTGGAGCAAAATCAGAAGATCCGATTTTTAAAAATTATCAGATGCATACAACTTTTAAAGAAAATGGCAATGCTATATCTTATAAGACTGCTCATATTAAATCAAAAAAAGATTTTTTTGATTTAGTGAATAAAGTATGTCCTTATTTACTTGTAATCGATAGTCATGGAGATTTTGAGACTCAATCTGAAGGAAGCTATATTTGGATTGGGGAAGAAAAACTTACAGGTGATGATATTGTAAAAAATTTGCCGCAAATACCTTTAGTTATCTTATCTTGCTGTTTGGCAACACCAGTCTATGGTAATTCAAATACGATTGCTCAAGCTTTTTTTGAAAAAGGAAGTTTTTCTGTTCTCTCAACCTTTTGTCCTATTTCTATAAATAGTGGATTTGTTTTGTATTTTCGCATATTAAATAATCTTGAATCTGCATCAAAAAATGGAATTCACGAAAGCTGGATGAACTTTATTTCACACAATATACGCACTTCATATTTTGATGATTTCTTATACGCAGCTTTGGATAAATTTGGACAGCAAATTTTAGATAAAGAAAAATACACAATGACAAGAACAAGATGGCATATCAAATGTATGGATCGATCTAGTCGCCATAGTGCATATAAGGAAATTAAAGAAATTATACTAGAATGCATACAAGATGAATATAAATCAAGTATTGAAGCTTTTTTGAATAGTGCTAGCCCCATTCCAGAATTTATGATTTATACTCATCTTGGGAGAGGAGACTTAATTAAATTTGATTCTTGGATAAACAAAAATCAAATTTAAGTCCATTTGATTTAGTCGATCGAATCCAATTTATCCAAAACTCTCAAACCTTCCGCCACATCTCCCCGCCCAGCCATCAACCTAAACCGAGTCTGAGTATCAAACTCCACCAAAGCAACCGTAGATAGCTCCTCAATCAACTTATTCACACTCACCCCCTGCGACTCAGCAAGCTCCTTCAGCCTCAAATGCTTATCATCCGGTATCCGCACAGTTAAAGTCACCATTTCGGTTAACTCCTTATAATTTGCTCTGGCTTCAAAATCGATATCTTCGGAAAAGTTAGCTCAGCCGATAGCTTCATGGCGATCAAGTCAGAAGCAAGATGTCCCCAGGACAATTGTGAAACAAGCTGTTTCACAATTTCACAGAAATAAGCTGGGCGACACTTTAAACATTTCGCTTAAAACTTTGGCTTGAGCCATGGTAATCGATCGTGTGCCGTTGACTATCTCAGTTACAACTTCATCAGAACCTAGCTTACCCACTAAATCTGATTCTTGGCTACCACTGGCTTCTAGTATATGTTGTAAGACTTCATGAGGAGGCGATGTAGGAATAGGGTAATGCCGAGCTTCATAAGCTTCTATTAACATTACCAAGAGTTGATAGATAGACCGTTCTTCTGGAGTTTTATGACGATTAAAGGTCAGCTTTTCAGCAATTACCAGTGCCTGATCGTACTCCGCTTCAGTTTCGATGACTTTAGGCGAAATTTCGGCCAGCAAGTGGCTATAGGTTTGAGGGTTAAAAGTAAGGGTCATTTTTCCACTTATCCTTGTCGTACTCAGCGTGAGTTAAAAAATACTTGAAGTAAACTGTCTGATCCTCGTAGTCAATTCCCACAATTAAGCGGTAATTATTTCCTTTAATGTTGAAAACCACAAAATTCCCTACTGCGTCAGTATCTCGGTAGATGTGACGAATATCCGTCAGGGATTGCCAATCTGATTTTTTGACAGTTGTGTACCAATCCTCGATTTGTTTGATGGCATCTGGATATTGAGCTGCTACGGTTCGCAGGTTGCGAATAGAAATTAGATGCATACGATCTTATTGAGTGAGCAGCTAAAGACAATTATAAGCTTGATTATTAACCAGCAGCTAGATAAGCCAAAACCTGTTAATTTGGAAGAAACCGATTCGGATTTCGCCTGTTGTTCATCCATATCTTGCAGGAACCTGCTACCTCTCATCAGATCACGGAAATGCTTCAATCCAACCGTTTCTTCATCAAAACAGTTGTAGACATACACCAGAAAATTTTGGCCGGTGGTGGTGAAATGCACTCTGACTGTGAAGAAATCCTGCTCAATAATGGCAGCCAACAAATAGATATTTGGGGTGCAAGCTGGAATCCCATTTCCCAGGAGATTTTCTACGAATCAATGGTCAATCTCCGTCCACGTCAAAATAGATCAATGGAAATTCTAGATCCGTTGGTGCGTGAGCAAGTCAAGCAAATTATCCACAGGTTGTTAGGAGGCGTATGAATAACTGGACTGCCGAAGAAATTGCCTTTAGATGCGATCGACTGCCAGTGAGGATAGATCGATTGACGGCCAATCTTTTACGCATGGGATCTTTAAGCTTAAAGGGCACTGATGCAGACAGTACCTTAGAAATCTTGCGTGAAAGCAAAGTATTTATAGAATTGACAGCGATCGACCTAGATATAGATAGCGCCTTTGAACTCGCCCAAATCCAAAGGCAGTTATCTAGGTGGCATATTCATTGGGCAGAAACCTGGGCAAGTACTTCCAGTAGAAATGAAATTTCTACTTTGACTCAGAACTGGGCTAATCGGCTGCGAGAAATGTCAGGAGTTTTTGCCTGATCGGAAACACGATTGCTCTAAGCCACCTCTTTCGGCAACATCTTAATTTCCAACCTCTGATTTAAAGCCGAAGCAATCCGCGCCAGCATCGACAAAGAATGCCCATCATAATCAGCATCCTCCAATCGAGCAATAACCGATTGAGTCGTCCCCACCAAATCCGCTAACTGCTGCTGAGTCAACCCAGCCTGCTTCCGAACATCATAAATAATCATCGAAACCTGAGCATTAACCGACGAATCCTTCAGCATCGCCAATAACTCAGGATCTTTGTCGATCGATCGGCGAATAATTTTCAGAGCATCACTAGTATTATTCATCTGTTTCTTCCTCTGGTTCCACATAGGTATGAATTGTAGGATTAAGCACGAACATCTCTTTGTACATCAAAGCCAAATCGATATCCTCATTGGGAACTTGGCTCTCTTCTTTCACAAAAGCATGACCCAGAACCACCACATTCTGACCATGAAAAAAATAGAGAATTCTATATTGAACCTTGACATGTTTGGCTCTCAGCTCATAGATACCATCACGCAAAAAATCTGCGGCAGGTCGCCTAAGCTCAAAACCATACTCAGCTAACTGCTCAATACGGGCAACACAATTAGTGTATCCTTTCCGATCTCGTTTACTCAGCTTGGTTAGCCAATCCAAGACCGGAACATCTCCTTTCCCATCCTGAAACAAAATAATGCGTGTTGCTGGCATTGGTAGATTTAGTCATATTAGTCCCAATTTTATCGCATTTTTGCGATTTTTGCGATTGCCGTTTTCAGCCACAAGATGCTCTGGATTAGTCATAGCAACAACATCTCCAAATAAGGCTGCATCACCTTTTGCACCCAGCACACAAAATACTCAGCTTTCCGAGACATCAATTCAACCCTTAGCCACCATTGGCCGCCTTGAGGTCTTGATATAACCGCTTAAACTCCCGCTGTTGAATCGCATGATCTACGATCGGTTCGGGATAATTATTCTTCGATCGCCAGAGCGGGGCAATTTTGCCACTAATTAGATCAGCAGCGGGCACCGATTTTAACTCCGGCAACCACTGTCTAATATATTCGGCATCTCGATCGAACTTTTGCGCCTGAGTAGAAGGATTAAAAATTCGTAAAGGCTTCGGATCCATGCCGCTTGAAGCACTCCATTGCCAACCACCGTTATTAGAAGCAGGATCGCCGTCTACCAAGGTTTGCATAAAGTATTGCTCACCCCACTGCCAATTAATTATTAAATCCTTGGTCAAAAAGCTAGCCACAATCATCCGACAGCGGTTGTGCATCCAGCCAGTTTCATTTAACTGCCGCATCGCCGCATCTACAATTGGATAACCAGTTTGACCCGCACACCAAGCCTCAAAGCGCGATCGATCATCTGACCAAGGAAACTTTTGCCACAGCGATCGATAAGGCCCATCAATCAAACTGGGAAAATGATACATGGCCTGCCAGTAGAACTCTCGCCAAGCCAATTCTTGCTGCCAAGTCCTGATCCCAGCTTGGGCATCGGGACCATTGGCTTGCTCCATGGCCTGCACCGTCGATCGCCACACTGTTCTGATCCCCAAAGTCCCCCAGGTCAAAGCAGGACTGAGAGTAGAAGTGCCATCTACTGCTGGAAAATTGCGATCGGTTTCGTAGCGGTTGATCGCCTTACTAGCAAACAATTCTAATCGCGCCATAGCAGCCTCAGTCCCTGGAGCCAAAACATTTGGAGCATCCCAAACAAAACCCAAATCGGCCAAAGTTGGCAGGGGCTGCTGAAGATCCACCGGAATATTCACTGCCTCAAGCTCTGGCATACCCACAGGCTCTGGCTTAGTTCGACCCAGCCAATTCCGCCAATAGGGCGTATAAACGCTATAGGGAGTATTACTACCGCTATAAATAGTATCGGGGGCATGAAGCACAGCATCCCAATATCGATGCAACGAGATCCCCAGTTCTTGAAGTTGATTGGCCAGATCTTGATCTACTTGGCGACGGCTGGGTTCTACCAGTTCGTTAAAATACACTGCTTGGACTTTGAGAGCTTCGGCTAAATGAGGAATTTGCTGACGGGGATCGCCTTTCACCACAATTAAATCACTACCCTGTGCTCGATAAGCCTGGTGTAGTAGTCGCAAAGAATCTAAGACATAGCTCACACTAGCCGGGGCAATTTTGTTGGGATTAAACTCAATCGGGTCAAAACAAAAAACTCCTAATACCTGACGTATCCCGGACTGAGCATCTCCACAAGCTGCCATTAACCCCAAATTATCTTCTATTCGCAAATCTCGTCGATGCCAAAAAAGAGCCTGTTCTTTCATATCTCGAAGTCCATATTTTGCCCTTGAAGTATAACGCCATATTTTGCATTAAGTGTTTTCGATCGAAATCTGGGAATGCTGGAGAAGATAGCGATATCTCGAGCATCCATGACTCAATCTTCATCTCCCAAACGCGCCCTTATCGTCCGCAACGACTTCTCCCCGTTCGGCAACAAGCTAGTCCAGTCTGGCTACGTCAATTCCGAGCAAATGAAGCAGGCATTGGTAGACAGTCGCAATGCCAACAAGTCTCTGATGGAGACCTTGGAAGAAATGACTGGCAAATCACTGCCAGTAGAACTGCGCGAGCAATATCGCAAGCAGCAACTGTTTGAGCTGAAAGTGCTCTATGGTTTACCTAGTCTTGACCTAGTTGCCAACAAAATCGATCAAGCATTAGTACGCACCCTAATTGCTAGCTATGTTTCGGTAGATAGTTGCCGCCAGCTCAAGATCTTACCCTTAGCACTAAACGATACTGAACTAGAAATCGCCATGGTTAACCCCAGCGATTTGGAAGTCTGTAACGACCTAGATAAAATATTACGCAAGCACAATATTTCTTGGAAAGCGCGGGTT
>JANOXZ010000269.1:0-6503 GCA_031418695.1 Synechococcales cyanobacterium VAR_35_metabat_10 | reverse complement strand
CGTTTACCGATTTTGGCACCTAATGCTCGCCAATACCAAGCAAAAAATGGCGTACCCAGAAAATAGTTCGTCAACCAAGGGGCCGCAATATTTTCATTCAAGCCAGTAATTAACTCACTCCGCCAAACGTAGTTATTCCATAGTGGTAAAGATTGAGATTTATAGCGTCCAATCAACAACCATTTACAGCAAATAACCAAAGTGCAAGCCAAAAATCCAATCCCGATCGACCATAAAGGCAAAACTGCAATCAATTCTTCCCAGGGCAAATCATAGCCAATGTCATCTAGATTGTCCTCTATTAAGTAGATCAGAGTACTAATTGCACCTGCCGAAAAAGTCAGCGGCATAATAATTCGGAGGAACTCAATCCCAAAACGTTGACAAATCAACCAGTTCGAGGGTTTTAAAGTCAAGCTTTGATCAAACTTATCTTCCTGAAAACGATAGGGCAACTGAAAAGCAGGATTTCCCACCCAATCAGTGTCTGTTGGTGAGATTTTTGGTGGCACCGATAGACAGCCCAGAAGGTTGTCTTTGACCATTTCGCTGCCACCGGGTACCAAAGCACTATTACCAATAAAGCAATCGTCACCAATATTGACTTGTTGGAGAGTCATCTGACCTAAATAGACCCGAGGCGCACCCAGTGATACATCATCTGCTACAAAAGCATTGGCACCGATCGATATCAAATCCGGTGAAAAGTTGGCAGCGGTAGAAATTTCGGCTTGCGAACCAATCTTAGTACCTAACAATCGTAACCAAGGAGTGGAATACAGCGTGCCATAGATCATGTCTAGCCATTCCAAACTCAGGGTCATCAATCGATCGATCCACCATTTACGAATATAAAAACTAGTACGTAATGAATAAGTACCCGGTCGCACCCGAGGTAAAAAGATTTTCCGAAACGCCAACACCTGCACCATAATCAGCAATATCCCAATTAACCCAGCCACTGGCGCAATTAATAAACCTGCCCAAAGCCACTGGTCTAGTGCTTCTAGCATCAATAGTACCCCTGGTAAAACAGCAACCGTAGGTAACACACTAAGTAAAATCACGCCCACAGCTTGAATGACTGCTCGAAAAATTCGGCCTTGATTACTGCCATAAATTGGCACCTGTGGCTCAACTGTTTCTTGGAAGCGAGCAGGAGAACCATTCCAACGCTGTGACTGCGGAATTGTGGTATTAGCGAGGAGCAGCGCTAAGTCTTCTAGATGACTATCTGACTCCATATAGCTATTGGGTTCTAAACCAGCTCGCACTCCCACAAAACACCGATCGCCGATGGTAATCTTGCCTAAATGTAAATAACCATCTTTAACCTCATAACCCAGCAGGCGGGAGTCCGCGCCCAAACTAGTATCTCTACCGATAGTTAATAGATCATAAGTCCCCACTTCATCGCTGCCGAAGTAACAGTTTTTACCGATTTTGGCACCCATTAAGCGATAGTGCCAGCCCAAAAATGGCGTACCAATCAGCGGCCATAAAGGCACGAGCTGTTGCATTAATCTGGCTAACCACCAACGGAAATAGTAGAAACTCCATAAGGGGTAGCTGCCTGCACGGTATTTGCCAATCAACAGCCATTTACTAGCTACGGCAATTCCTAGCATTACTGGATACAGAGCCGCGATCGTCCCGAAAAACACCAAAATAGCATTTTCTGGTTCATCCTGAAAATAACGATAACTCAGTAATGGCAAGACCAAATTTATTGAAAAAATGAGCTGGGCTAAGTACACTCCACCCAATTGACAAACTGCTGTAAACCAAAACTGCCAACCAATTTGGGGATGAGGCTTAATTGCCCGGACTTGGGGAGCGGTGATTGTGCCTAAATGCTCAGCCAGAATGGCGATCGAGGGGCAGTGATATACATCAGATACCGAGACATGCTGCAACTGCGGATCGGTGCGTAGCTCCGACACCATGCTGGCCACCAATAAAGAGTGACCACCTAAATCGAAAAAGTTATCATCGATCGAAATCTGCGTGTTAAATAACTTTGACCAGATCTGTACTAACTTGGCTTCTAAAGGAGTCCTTGGTTCCTGTAGATCAGTTCTGGCAGCCTCGGCCATCGGTATGGGATCTGGTAAACGCTTGCGATCAACCTTACCACTGGCTAAGCGCGGAATCTCGGCAGCCTGAAGCTGATGGAAACAGGTGGGCATCATGAATCCTGGCAGACGTTGAAGCAAATGCTCACGGGTAGCTGCTAAATCCACTGTTTCTTCGCCCAGCGTTAAGTAGGCAATCAGTGCCTCTACGCCATCATTTGCTGGTTTGATCGCTACCACCGCAATCTGGATGCCGGGACACTGCATTAACACCGACTCAATTTCGGACAACTCTACCCGGAATCCCCGTAGCTTCACTTGGTCATCAGCACGACCCAGAAACTGGATTTCGTTGTTGACCCAAGCGCCTAAGTCACCACTGGCATATAGGCGACATTGCAAAACCGGGTGCTGAATGAATTTTTCGGCGGTTAGCTCTGGGCGATTCACATAGCCCCTTGCCAGACAATCACCACCAATGAAAATTTGGCCAGTTTCATCGTCAGCTACTTTTTGGAGATTTTCATCCAAAATGTACACCTGATAGTTAGGCAACGGCTGGCCGATCGTCACTGGCTTACGGGGATCACATTCTAAATATGTCGCTACTACCGTTGCTTCCGTTGGTCCATAGGTATTCAGAATTCGCCTATTAGCTCTAAACCAGCGCTGAATTAACTCTGGCTGACAGGCTTCGCCCCCTAAAATCAATAGTCTGACGGTGGGTAAATCTTCTTGCAACATCGAGAGCAAAGTTGGAACACAAGAAAAAATAGTGACTCCCAAACGAGTCAAAATTCCGGCTAAGTCACTACCGGCTCTGACCATCTCGGCAGTTCCCACCACCAATGTTGCTCCGGCGGCAAAAGTCAGCCAAATTTCTTCGATCGAAGCATCAAAAGCGATCGAAAAGCCCTGATAAAACCGGTCATCCGACCTGACCCCATAAACATCCTGCGCTGACCAGACAAAATTAGCGGCATTGCGATGTTCTAACATTACTCCCTTGGGGCGACCAGTAGAACCAGAGGTATAAATTATGTAGCAGAGTTCTGTGGGATCGATTTCGATGCCGGTGGGCGTAGTAGGCTGATGGGCAATTAAATTAGTATCAAAACAAAAACTAGGAAAAGGTAGATCGGGATGCTTCGTCAGCATGGTGGTCGAAGTTAGCAACAAAGCCACTTTACTGTCACTCAAAATATACTGCACTCGATCGACTGGATAGTCTGGATCCATCGGCACGTAAGCCGCACCGGCTTTTAAGATCCCCAAAACAGCAATATAAACTTTGATCGATCTTTCTAATAATAGCCCTACTTTATCTCCGACCCCGATTCCCTTAGATCCTAAATAATGAGCGAGCTGATTGGAACGTTGCTCTAACTCTTTATATGTCATTTGCTGTTCATTGCAGACTAAGGCTAGGCGATCGGGATAATGGTAGGCTTGTTTTTCAAAATAGGTATGAAGGAGAGCAGCGGCATTACTCTCTAAATTTAATCGATTCTCCTGTGGAGAAGTCTGAAGATCGGCAGATTGTGGCTGGTGGCTGACCAATTTTTTATCTCAACATCTCAGTTTGACACAGTGAATCTTACCAGAGCAACACCATGAAAAGCCAAAAAAAATTCGGATTTCCGATATTTGAAATATTCGTATTACATTTTCTCTAATTAAACCAGGGCAAGGATTAGATCACTTGCCCTTAGCAAATCGACCAGCTTAGGCTGAGGGATAACAGATTTTAGTGCCGCCTAAACCACAGTAACCATTGGGATTTTTGGCTAGGTATTGCTGGTGATACTCTTCAGCATAATAAAAAGTCGGAGCTGGCAGAACCTCGGTGGTGATGGTGCCGATTCCGGCTGCCGATAGAGCTGCTTGATATTTAGCTTGGCTGGCCGCAGCAACAGCTTGCTGTTCTCCATAGCAATAAATGCCCGATCGATATTGGGTGCCTTTGTCATTTCCTTGGCGCATTCCCTGGGTGGGGTTGTGGCTTTCCCAGAAGATTTGTAGGAGCTGCTCGTAGCTAACAACTTTGGGATCAAATACCACTAACACCACTTCGTTGTGACCGGTCATGCCAGTACAGACTTCTTGATAAGTAGGGTTGGGGGTGGGGCCAGCAGCATAGCCAACGGCAGTGAGATATACGCCCTCTTGTTGCCAAAACTTGCGCTCTGCTCCCCAAAAACAGCCAAAACCAAACACAGCCGTTTCCATGCCTGCGGGGTAAGGCGGATTCATGGGATGGCCATTCACATAGTGCTTTGCTGGAGGAGCAATGGCTTCTGATCGACCAGGTAATGCTTCACTAGCTGTGGGGATTGCAGATTTTTTATCTGAGAATATTCCAAACATGTCTGGGGGTATCTATATGAGTGAGTAGTATGTCCAAGATAACTGAATTTTTAGTAAGATTGCCAGCGACGAAATTATCCCTCTCATGGTTTTTTTTGATGCACTTAACCACGTCGCCAAGACTTGGAGTATTCACTGGAAAAATTATTTGGGTTCAGCAAAATGTTGAGTTTGGATCCAGCAATTTTAGCGATGAGGATCCTTGATTTCGCCGCATATAGTTAAAAGCTATACAGCGATGAACTTTTATGAACTTGACAGCCTGCTCTCCTCTTTCCCTATTATCAGCATTGGCGTTGATTGCTACCTCTTACTCGATCGCCACTCCTGCTCAAGCTGGCCCTTTCGACTTTTGAACGGCATTAATACTACTATCAACCAAGTTAACGGTACAGTAAATGGTGTAAGAGATGTCCATAGCAATGCTACGGGCACTCTAAATACTGTCGATCGCCAAAGGCGTAAGCGAAGCTCTCGACCCCTTCAGTCTAAATATCTTTAGTCTATTACCCAAAACGGTTAGAACCTGTTCCTCATTAAAATATAGTTATTAAACTACTTTAGATAGCTACGATTTTAGCGATCTAACCACTACGTATTGTTCAAGAAAATTTATTATTCAGCAAGAATTTAACTTGGATCAAAAGCTGTAAAACGTCAATATTGATGAATGTTTTACGAAAGCTTAAACCAATAAGAACTAGCTCAGATAGCTGCTTCAACGCCACAGACAGGTTTTCCGGAAACTTGGAAATCTGTTTGTGCGGAAAAATGTGGAGCACAATCTTCTTTCTGACTCTAAATGCTCTCAATCTCTTGCCCTGCAAGGATTTAAGCTGAATAAGCACCATAGTACTTTTCAACTCAGTAAAATGACTGATTTTGTCTTCAGCCATTTTACTGATGATAAAAAATAGACTGACGTTCTATAGTTTGATAACATTTAGCGATGAACCCAATGAAATTAATTAGCTCCAAAAATCGTACTACCCCACTTCTCTCTGGTTTAGTACTCATCAGCCTTTCCTTAGCAGCCGTTAGACCAGCTCAAGCTGGCTTCTTAGACGGCATTACCGATGCCGTTCGAGGTGTAAGAAATACTGTTGATGATGTAAAAGGCATTCACAGCAACACCACTAGTAGCATCAATGATCTAGGTAGTTTAGGTCGTCTGCTGGGCATCGGCCCCAGCGCACCTTCTACTGACCTTTTTGATATATATGGTAGTTGGTATGGATCAATGTCTCCTTCCGAAAAAGAAGTTGTGAAAGCATTGGTAACTGAATTTGCCGAAGACAAGCAGCTCAGCTTCTCTGAATTCAAAAAAACGCCAGAGTATGGAAGCTTAACTTCTCCGGCCAAAGCTTCTGCATCAGCTATTTTCTTTAAGTTTAAAGAAGTTAGCACTGCTGCCGTTCCTGTTAAAGATAAATTCTTAGCTTTCGCTTTTTGCTTGAGCGGTGGCTCGACCAAGTGTAAGTAATCAAATCTGATCGATAATTTACAAAAGACCGAGCAAATCATTTCTGCTCGGTCTTTTAGTCATTACTAAAACGGGAGTGAAAGCTACCATGCTTGAGCCAATATTCTTTCAGGTTTGGCCAAGGATTAAACATGGTAGCCTTCACTTGGTATAGATAAACCTGTCGCCGATCGCCGATCCACAGCTTATCGATCGGCTCCACCGAAATCAGCGTCCCACCCAGCAACTCTACACATTCAGTAAATCTTTCCACCGCACTGTAATCTAGAGTTTCAAACACAAAAAAACTGCCGTGACAAATTAGGTGACGACTGCGAATCCATCCCTGCATTTTTTTTTCTGCGTTTAGAGGTAGCATGGCTATAACTCATAGGGCAAAGGATATTGCTCTTTTTTCTGGAAACACAAGGGGCCAAAGCGTGAACCCCAAATCTGCTCGTGTTTTTCCAGATCCATTCCCATATCAATGCTCTGCCAGGTATTGGCAGTGATTTCTACCTGACTCACCAGATAAGTCATTTTGCCGTTGTTCTCAATTAAACAATTGTTACCCGATTCTACTCCGCCCCGAAACATTT
>JANOXZ010000268.1:0-2333 GCA_031418695.1 Synechococcales cyanobacterium VAR_35_metabat_10 | reverse complement strand
CACCCTCCACCGACAGATACTTTCTATGCTGAAATTGCCAGAATCTATTTATCACCTACATCTCAAGCCCCGTAAGACTTAATTACTTCACCCTTTTTCAAAATGAGCGAACGGGCAGCTGGTGAGTTACCCGTTTGTGTATTAGACAGAAATCTTGCCCAGAGATCGCGGCAGTACTTGATGAGCGTGAAAAACAAGCACTACCGAAATCTGGAACCATTGCTTAACAGGACTACTGATCGTTTACGTTGTTCCTAGCGATTGCCACAAACTGCCTAACCCGATCGCCACCACCGCCCCGATCGCCGTATTAATAAAATTCACTAACTCATTCGTAAGCCAAGTATTTTTATCTTGAAAAGTCGCCCCAATTAAGCTTTCGGCAGTGGTAGCCACAAAAGCCGCAATCAAACAAATCGCCAAACCCACCCCCGAAATTAGTCCCAAAATATTTGCGACAATCGCCAGAACAAAACTACCCACAATTCCAGCGATGCTGCCCTCCAAGCTCACTGCTCCCTCTGTGCCTCTAGGGACTAATTGAAGAGTGGTAATCAGATAAGTGGTCTTGCCATAGGCTTTGCCCACTTCACTGGCGCTGGTATCAGCTAACTTGGTAGCAATGCTAGCCACGTATCCCAACAACAATGGTGGCAGCCAGGGATGATCTACGGATTTCCCAGTTAAAAGATAGGCCAATAGCGCGCAGATCGTCGCAGTAGCCGCCGACCCCCAAACATTTTCGGGGCCCCTGGCTCCCGATCGCTTCTCGGCAATGCCTGCAGCCTCTTTTTCGGCCATGCCAATGCGGGTGACTAATGAGCCACAGAGAAAATAGACCATCATCACGGCATAAGCCCGCCATCCCAAAGTCGCCCACAAAATAACCCCCAAAGCCCAGGCATGAAGATGCCCAGCGGGGGTCAAAAGCTTTTTAGGTAATACATAAGCCACACCCAGTAAAGCGCTGTTCAGCAAGGCTCCACCTAGCCAGGGCTGCCACCAGGGAATATTGGTCATCAACTCTGGGCGGGCAAATAGAAAGTCAAGCATCCCGGCCTATTCCTCAATAGCTCCGCTTGCGCCTTCGGCGATCGCGGTGGTTGATGTGGCTACTGAACCAAAGTTAGACCAGAGCAATTTGCCAGCCATAACGAAAAAACCGAGAGCGGCTAAGCCTTTTAGGATTTTAGGTGGAAATAATACTGTGATGGAGCCACCAGCTAAGACTCCGATCGCGCTGGCTAAAAGTAAAGCTGCTACCGAGCCAAAAAATACTGCTTTGGGGTGCTTGGTACTACCACCAATGGCAATCGCCGCCAATTGGCTTTTATCACCAATTTCAGCAACAAACACTGTGGCAAAAGTTACACCAATAAGCTGCCAATCTATCTCCAAAACTGCACCAAACCACAATAATTAAAATGAATAGAAAACCGCAACGCCGTCTTACCTCAGTTTATGACCTGGCGAAAGCCAGGTGGGCGCATTTGGCTCTGGCTGCTGAGTTTCTAGGTACTTGCCTAGTATACCGCAGCGAGAACAGCTCAGCTCCCGAGTAAGTCAAGCATAGATCAAAAAACATTATTGGCAGTCACCAACGCCGCAGTCTATCCATTCATAACTTTATTATTACCAGATTTCTCTGAAAATCAACCAAGATCCATAAATTTCGCAACAGTGTTCACGTCTTTGTCGCCCCGACCAGAACAATTAATCACCAGCTTCGGGCTACCAGTCAGTGATGGGCAAAGAGTTTCCAAATAAGCTAGAGCATGAGCAGTCTCCAAAGCTGGAATAATCCCCTCAAGCTGAGAAGTGAGTTTAAAGCCCGCCAACGCTTGCTCATCGGTCACACTGTAATACTCCGCCCGCGCCATATCCTTTAAGAAACTATGCTCTGGCCCTACACCCGGATAATCTAAGCCCGCACTGATCGAATGCGCCTCGGTGACTTGACCATCACTGTCTTGCAGCAAATAACTCATTGCCCCATGTAAGACTCCTGGCTTGCCCATAGTGAGAGTAGCAGCATGTTTATCGGTATCAGTCCCAGAACCAGCCGCTTCCACACCAATTAACCGCACCGACGGCTCATTCATAAACTCATGGAACAAGCCCATGGCATTGGAGCCACCGCCTACACAGGCCAACAGAATATCTGGCAAACCATTCCACTTTTCTTGAGCCTGTCGCCGCGTTTCTACTCCGATCACTGCATGGAAATCTCGCACAATCATCGGATAAGGATGTGGCCCTGCCACTGAACCCAAGATATAGTGAGTTGTTTCTACGTTAGTTACCCAGTCCCGAATTGCTTCGGAAGTAGCATC
>JANOXZ010000267.1:0-15435 GCA_031418695.1 Synechococcales cyanobacterium VAR_35_metabat_10 | reverse complement strand
CTCGGTCCCAATGGAGCCGGTAAGACCACGCTGATTAGGATGCTGGCCACAGCCGAAGCACCCAGTAAGGGTGAAATTTTCATTGGTGGTGAGCAGTTGCAGCGCACCCAGAGCAATGGCCGGTTGAAACGGTTGATCGGTTATTTGCCAGATGATTTTCCACTCTACGATGACCTGACGGTTTGGGATTATTTGGAGTATTTTGCCCGGTTGTACAAGATCGATCGCAGCAAGCGCAATCAGCGAATTTATGAGGTGTTGGATCTGGTTGACCTGGGTACGAAGCGCAATGCTAAGATTGCTGGGCTTTCGCGGGGGATGAAGCAGCGCTTGAGTTTGGCGCGCACGATCGTCCATGAGCCGCTGTTATTATTGTTAGACGAACCGGTTTCTGGGTTAGACCCGATCGCCCGGGTGCAGTTTCGGCAAATCATCAAGGTGCTGCAAGAAGCAGGGATGACGGTGTTGATTTCTTCTCATGTGTTGAGTGACTTGGCCGAGCTATGTAGTTCGGTGGGGGTAATGGAGCTAGGGTATTTGGTAGAAAGCTGTAAGCTCGCTGATTTATACGAAAAGAAAGGCAGGCAGCAGATTTTGATGTCTACTTTGGGTGATGTGCAAGAGCTGATTAATGAGCTGAAGCAGCATTCTTTGGTAGAAGGCATTGAGGCAACTAATCAACCGCAAGAAATCAAGGTGTTCTTTGAGGGCACGGAGGAAGAAGCTGCTGATTTAATGCGACATTTGGTAAAAATTAATATTCCACTGCGTAGTTTTTACTGCACTCAAGAAGATTTGGAAACTATTTTCCTGAAGCTTGGACATCAGCAGGCTTCTTAGAGATTTTAATTTTATAGAGTGAGGAGTCTGCGATGTTAAATAAGTTACTTGATCGATTCATCGTCACTAGCGGCGACTGGAATGCCCAGTTATTTCGGGAGCTGAAAAGCCGATTAACTGCTAAGAATTTTGTGATTACTACAGTATGCTCAATGTTGGCGCAAGGATGGTTCTTGAAATCAGCTCTGCTCAATTTACCTGTCAGCAATGTGGTAGATGGCCACCCAAGTTCCTGTGAGTTCAATCTATCACCACTGCCTTTTAATTCTGATAATATTTGCAAATTTGCTAGGTCTAGTGTGGGATATGCAAGTGGGCAAATTGATGTGATCAACTGGTCTAGATGGTGGAGCGAATTATTCACGGGTTTATCGGGGCTAATTGCAGTATTTTTAGTGGTGGTGGGCGTTTATTTATTAGCTAAAGATTGGAAAATCGAAGAAAAACGAGGCACGCTCAATTTTGTGCGGCTCAGCCCCCAATCAGCTTGGGATATCTTTATCGGCAAGATTTTAGGGGTGCCAGTTTTAATTTATTTGGCTGCGGGATTAGCCCTACCGTTACAGGTTGTCGCTGGCTTTTGCAGTAACTTTGGTTTGTTTCACACCATCATTTGGGACTTGTGGTGGTTGGTAATTATTTCATCGTTTTATTTGGGAGCAATCCTGCTGGCTAAAGCAATGCCGTTCGTGCTGGCTCTTTTGGCTTGGGGGCTGCAATATCTCATCGCAATGACCATGATGTTTTTTGCTAATGGTGCGATCGATAGTTCTTTCAATATTGTTTTGTGGAATGGCATCGTTTCCCGCGATGTATCTTGGGCAATAGTAATCGGCATCGGCATTTGTAGCTTGGTAGCTTATTCCTTATGGGGGCTACTGGCATATTCTTACAACAACCCTATTTCAGAATTTGAGGATTAATATTATGAATATTTTTGATAAGACGATCAATCGCACCATCAATGCTGCCGGAGAATGGAATGCCCAGCTATTTCGCGAACTCAAAGGCCGCTTAAACCCCAAGAATTTTGCTCTAACTTTGTTGGGATCTTTGGCTGCTCAGGCTCTGATGATGATGATATTTGTCATACGATTGCCGGTAGATCCTAAACCAGGTTTAAGTAATTTAAGGCAAGACTATTGCTTCGATATCAGTGGGGTTTGCAAACTAGATCAGTTAGGGCATGTCATTACCAATTGGCTACACTGGTGGACAGATATTTTGGTGGCAATGTCTTGGGGCATCAGCACGATTCTGGTGGTAGGTGGCTTGTATTTTTTGGCCAACGATTTACGCCGCGAAGAAACCCGAGGCACATTGAATTTTGTTCGGCTTAGCCCCCAATCGGCGGCCAATGTTTTGGTCGGTAAGCTGCTCGGAGTACCAATATTAATCTATGTAGCGGTGGCTTCGATACTTCCATTGCAATTAGTAGCTGGCTCTAATAGTTTTGGGGTAGTTAATACGCTGGTTTTTGATGGATTATGGTTAGCGATCGCCACATCGTTTTATTTAGGGGCTATGTTGTTGGTGACTATTACTCCGGTGATGCCGATCGGGATAGCACTATTAGCATGGTG
The DNA here is from genome assembly GCA_031418695.1 of Synechococcales cyanobacterium VAR_35_metabat_10. Lineage (GTDB taxonomy): Bacteria > Cyanobacteriota > Cyanobacteriia > Cyanobacteriales > Chamaesiphonaceae > JAAFHZ01. Next base: position 13,012 of record JANOXZ010000267.1, on the reverse strand, counting down.
GCTGCAATCTACGGTGGGAATGTTGATGCAATATATTCTTAGTGTTACTAACAACAGAGATTTATTTAGTCAGCCTTCAACTTCAGACACTCCTACTTGGCTCTACTTACCAGTTTTTGGTAGTGTCACTAGTGCCATGCTATTTGCCATATTTAGCTGTGGTTTAATAGCTTATGCCATGTGGTTGATGCTTTGTCGACGATATCTTAATCCTAACGATACTTTAATTTCTAAAAAGCAGAGTTATCAATTTAATGTGGTGCTTCAGGTGTGGTTGATGGGCTGGGCACTGCCCTTGAGCTTGTCTACGCCCCATATCACTAATGACATTTTGAGTGCTATTAGCTCAGTGCAGTTTGTTTTTGCCTTTATCTTAATATCTACAATCATCCCCCGTCGTGATGTTTTACAAGAGTGGTGTCGGCAAACAGATTTGCGCTTGCAACAAGGTCTGCTGCGCTGGTGGCCAGATTTAATTTGGGATGATCGCAGTCCAGCCGTAGTGGCTTTGGCAATTAACCTGATCATGGCAGTGGCTGTTTGGCTGCTGTTTGGATTGATGCGATCTGCCTCACCCACAATCTTGCCAGTCGCTGGATTGATGATATTGGTTTTACTGAACTGCGGTATTGCAGCTCAGATTGGTGCAGCTCATAAACTGCCTGGATACTTGAATCGATCAATGGTCATGATTGTTTTTATGCTTCAAGTACTGCTGCTGTCAATTATTAACTACTCGGTGGTCGGAGAGCAGTTTGTTGCGCTAAAATTCTTTACTGCATTGACGATCGAGTCCACGATGGTTCCACTGTTAATGGGACTGATGTGGCAACGGCTGCGACGATTGGGGCGATCGGACACTCAGGAGATATTCAAGACTGCCTAATTGGTTTGCTAGAATGTGAGTCTGTGTTATAACTTTACCCCGGTGATTAGGATACAAACGCCGAGGATTTGAATGCCTGTGGTTCCTGATAGGCTATAGTGCTGCTGACTCCAAACTGTCTAATAATTGGCCTGATTGATCGAACCCGTAACCTCTAACCATCGTGCCGAAAGCGACTGGGCATAGTCCACCGGAAATAATCCATAGGCTCCGGCCAAGAGCGATCAAATAACCATCATTTTGCATTAGTCAATATGAAAAAGGTCATGGTGGATGGATGACTTGCGCTATTGGTCAACATAATAGTCTTTTGGTTATGCTAACACCATGAAACGTTATTTTGCACTCATTTTTACTGGTTTGCTACTGCTGAGCAGTTGCGACAACAAATCAGCTAAGTCCCAGGCTTCTCCTACTCCCGCCCAGCCCAACGCCGTCGTGGCCTTGGGTCGAGTGCAGCCTCAAGGGGAAGTCATTAAACTCTCGGTTGCCAACGCCCAAGATAGCCGGGTCGATCGGATTCTCATTAAAGAGGGCGATTTTGTGGAAGCTAACCAAGTAATCGCTGTTTTACAGGGAATCGATCGAAAAAATGCCGATCTGCGCGATGCCTTGGCAGAAGTCAGGCTACGCCAAGTTGAACTGGCCAAAGTGACCAAGGGCGATGCCAAACAATCGCAGTTTGCAGCACAGAATGCCGTAGTGGCAAGGCTGCAAGCACAGTTAGCCAGTAGTCAAAAACAAAAAGCTGCGGCCTTGGCGGCGGCTCAGGGGCGCTTGCGCAATGCCGAAATCGACTATCGCCAGCGCAGTCAGTTATATCAAAATGGCACTGGGCTATTGACTGTCAAAGCCAAGTTAACTAACGCCAACTCCGAATTTGCGCGGCGGCGAGATTTTTATCAAAATGGCGGCACTTTGCTGAGTGGTAAAGCCAAGTTAACAGCGGCACAACAACAATATGAGCGACAGAAAACCCTGTATCGATCGGGTGCCATTAGTACTTCACAACTAGAAAAAGCCCAGGAAGATTTGGCGACAGCTCAGGCATTTGTGCAAGAAAAAAGTATTGATGGTCGATCGCAGATAGATAAAGCTGCCGAAGATTTGGCGGTGGCACAGGCGACTTTCCAGGAAAAAACTGCGGAAGATAAACAGCAATTTGCCAAGGCCACAGCAGATCTATTAGCTGCTCAAGAGGCAGTGAAAGAACGACAGGCAGAGTTAGACCAAACTAATCAGACTTTGGCGGCAGAGATCCGTCAGGAGCAGGCTAAATTAGCCGAATTACGAGAGGTGCGACCAGCAGATGTGAGTATTGCTAAATCACAACTAGAAAAAGCTCAGATTGCCGTGGAGCAAAGACAGGCGGCTTTGAGGGATTCCGAGGTGCGGGTGCCGGTGGCTGGTCAGATTCTCAAAATCAATACCCAAATAGGAGAACAGGTCAATACAACTCAAGGCATCGTGGAGCTAGCCCAAACCAACCAAATGTATGTAGTTTCCGAGGTAGCAGAAGTAGATATCAGTAAAATTCAAACTGGTCAAGCAGCGGTAATTACCAGTGAATACAAGAGTTTTGCTGGGGAACTAAACGGTACAGTGGAATATGTGGGTTTACAGATTGGTCGTAAGCAAGCCCAAGAAATTGGTGCTGGTAGTCGGGCGATCGATAAAGAAGCTCGTGTAGTTAGCATTAAGGTGCGCCTTGACCTTGCAGACAGCCCCAAGGTTGCCAAGTCTACCAATATGCAGGTGCGAGTACGCTTGCCTTTAAAGTGATCAATAAATTCTTTCCAAAATTCGAGCGACCATTGGCTTGGGCGCAACTATCTCACCAGAAAACCCGCATGGGGGTGGCGATGGGTGGTATTGCTTTCGCCAATGTGTTGATTTTTATGCAGCTTGGGTTTTTGAATTTATTTTCTGGTGGGGCAACGCTATTGCCTACACATTTACGCGGTGATCTGTTTTTACTGAAAGCAGATTCTGAGTTTATTGGAGCCAGTACTTTTGAGCGCACTCTGCTATATCAGGCTGGAGCTTACGATGGTGTAATAGCGACAGAGCCAGTTTATATGCACTATGGAGTCTGGGCTTATAACAAAGATCAAATTGCTGGTGATACGCGGGTATTTGCCTACAACCCTGCTGTACCTGCTTTTGATATTTTGGAGCTAAATCAGCAACAGTCTAAGTTGTCTCAGCCTTTTACGGTGCTGTTTGATCGGCTTGCTCAGGCAAAGTTGGGGCCAGTAACTACCGATTTTGCTGCGACTGGTCAAGCTAAGTCTTTCTTAAATAGTCGGCAGGTAGTAGTGGATGGAGTGTTTTCTTTGGGTTCTTCTTTCTTTTTGAGTTCGGGAAATGTGGTGACTAGTGATGTGACTTATGCGGAGATTTTTGGAACAGAGTCTCTGCAGCAAGTGGCGGTAGGAGCTATTTATGTTACTCCTGGAACTGATTTGGGATCATTGAAGCTAGGGATTGAAAAAAGCGTACCAGGAATTAAAGTTTTCACCAGAACTGAGTTGAAACAAAAGGAAATTGATTTTCAAAACGAAAATCCCAGTGGGGTGATTTTTCAGTTTGGGGCGGCGATGGGCTTTATTGTAGGGATTGCGATCGTTTACCAGGTGCTCTATAGCGATATTAGTGATCATTTGTCGGAGTATGCGACATTGAAAGCGATCGGGTATTCTGGTCGATCGTTGTTGATTGTGATTTTTCAGGAGGCGCTGTTGTTGGCGGTGCTGGGCTATATCCCTGGCTTTGCAGCTTCGGTGGGGATGTATCAGTTGTTGACGGTGTTGACTAAACTGGAGCTGGTGATGGAGATTGGGTTGGCTTTGACGGTGTTTAGTCTGACCCTGGCCATGTGTTTGATTTCAGCAGCGATCGCTTCCAATAAACTTCGATCGGCTGATCCCGCTGATGTATTTTGAGGTTAACTATGCTTAGCTCACCCACGATCGCAATTCAAAATTTGCAGCATAGTTTCGGCAAAGGTAATTTGCAGAAGCCGGTGTTGATTGATATTAATTTGTCGATCGATCCTGGTGAAATCGTGATCCTCACCGGGCCTTCGGGGAGTGGCAAGACTACTTTGTTGACCTTGATTGGGGCTTTGCGATCGATGCAGAAAGGGAGTCTAAAGATTTTAGATAAAGAGTTACTGGGAGCCAATCAAAAACAATTGGTGCAAACCAGAAGTCAGATTGGGTTTATTTTTCAGGCGCACAATTTATTAAAAAGTTTGATGGCTTGGGAGAATGTTAGTATGCCATTAAAACTTCATCCGCACATTAAGAACCGTCAAGAACGATCGATCGATATTTTAGGCGCTGTGGGTCTGAGCGAACGAACTCACTATTATCCTGATAATCTTTCGGGGGGACAGCAGCAGCGGGTAGCGATCGCCCGGGCTTTGGTGAGTCAGCCCAAGCTGATTTTGGCTGATGAGCCGACGGCAGCGTTGGATAGTAAGTCTGGGCGAGAAATTGTGACTTTGATGCAGGGGTTAGCCAAAGAACAGGGCTGTGCGATCTTGATTGTGACTCATGATAATCGGATTTTGGATGTGGCCGATCGATTAATTCAAATGGAAGATGGTCGAATTATGCAAAATGAGGTGGCCTAATGCGCTTTTTTGATCCTAGCCTGAATTCTATGGCCACGGTGATGCGCCGAGTTGACCTGATTCTTTTGGGCGTGGCAATAGTAATGCATTTGGTGAACAAATATATTTTAGGAATTGAACTAAATAATTTGTATTTTGCAGTTTTTTGTATAGCCGTAGTGTTACTTAGTTTTACCACTCCTCTGCGTCGATCGACCACAATTCAAGAGCTATATGCAATGGTCTCAATGCTGACAATGATTGTGGCAGATATCTTTGATAGTGCTGGAATCTTGTTTTATTGGAATGTTGTTAGGTTATCGATATTTTTGCCTCTGCGTAGTGTGATTGTAATTGTATTGATGAGTGGTGTAATCTACACTGCTGGATTAGCGCTAAACTATGACATGATTATTGCCAATGCGGCTCAAAATGGCATAGTGTTAAATATTAGCCCTCAAGCATTAGTGTTAAGGAATCTGAGTAGCTATATAGGTGTCAGTGCTTTATGTGTGCTGTTAAGCAGATTGTATGCATTGGAACAACGCAGTCGCTTACGGGCAGAGGTTCTCACCCAAGAAATGAAGACATTGGCAACTGAGTTAGAACGCAAAAGGATTTCGCGGGATATTCATGATGGTTTAGGTCATACTTTGACTACTTTAGATATTCAGTTGGAACTAGCCCAAAAACTACGAGTTAGAGATCCACAGCAGGCTTTGGAGGCGATCGATCAGGCTAAAAGCCTAACTACTCAATGCTTGCAAGATGTGCGTTTAGCTCTGCGCAATATTCGCCAAGAACCATTTGATTTGAATCAGGCTTTGTTGGTGTTGACCGATCGGCTGCGACCATCTTTGAATATTCATGTACAGTTAGATCTTCCAGTTTTACCGGTGCAGCCCAGTCATCAGCTCTATTGTATTTTGCAGGAAGGTTTAACCAATATTCAGAAACATGCTGCTGCTAAAGAGGTGTGTCTGCGGGGATGGTATGATGCTGATAACTTATGGGTGCAGTTGCAAGATGATGGGCGGGGCTTTGAATCGACGGAAATCGGTCAGGGCTTGGGTCTGCGCAGTATGTCTGAACGGGCACAGTTATTGGGTGGTCATTTGGATGTGCAGAGTAATCATGCTCAGGGTACTTGTTTGGCTCTTTCTATTCCCTTAGTGGCAAAGTAAATAGCCATTGACACTCTTAGGGCTGAAGCCACTGAGATTCTTGAACAGCCCCACTCTTTCTATGATTAATTTACTAATTGCTGATGATCAAGATTTGTTTCGTAGAGGTTTAGCGACACTGCTAAATCTAGAAGAAGATTTGTGTGTGGTGGGGCAAGCTGAAAACGGCCAAGAGGCTTGGGAATTGGCGCAACAGCTTCAGCCCGATGTGATTTTGATGGATGTGCGGATGCCGATTTGTAGTGGGGTGGAAGCAACGCAAAAAATTCATCAGCGTTATCCTTGGATGCGAATTTTGATGTTAACTACATTTGATGAAGATGATTATATTTGGCAATCTTTGCAGGCTGGGGCTTTGGGGTATTTGTTGAAAAGCACACCTTCTGAGCAATTGGCGATCGCCATTCGATCACTACAACAGGGCTACAGTCAGCTTGGCCCGACGATCGCTCCCAAAGTTTTTGCCCAAATTAATCCGCTGTTGGCCGCGAGTCCAGATCGGTCTGGGGCAGCAGAGTTAAGCCCTCGGGAGCGGGATGTGTTGCAGCTAATTGGTCAGGGCTATAGTAACCGGGAAATTTCTGACCGGCTACATATTAGTGCTGGCACGGTGAAGAACCATGTAACTCAGATATTGAGTAAGCTGCAATTGCGCGATCGAACTCAGGCGGCTCTGTGGTCGATCCAAAATTTGCTCTAATCGCCCATTTACAAGGCAAACTCTTTATTCTGATAAATAATAGCAAGAGCCTGACCAGCTTCATCGGGATGCCAACCATTTAACAAAGCAAACTTTATGGCCAGATTTGCAAATTTAGGTGTAACTACCGCAGGCTCATTTCCTTGACCAGTCTGAAAAATGTGGAATATCGGGTCTTGCCAATCAGGCATAGCAATCACCACCTGTTGTCCATCAGATATCGACCCCTGCAACTTCAAGACACTATTCTTAGATCCGGCGCTAAAGTACCAACGAAATGGTTGATCATCAACAACTATTTTGCGCCAGCCATTGGCTTTATCTAAGTAGCTCATCAGTTTTCGACCATCATGGATAATACCTCACATTGTATGCAATCCATAGCCTATTTGGACAATCTTTGTTGGTCAGAATTGTATCAGCTAGAATATGTTAGTCCTTTACCGATGCTCTTGAAATCTTATGTATCGCTCTACTTTCTTTTTGACTACTGCTTTGGCCGGGACAACCGTGGCCTTGGTTCAGCAGATGGCTATGGCAAAATCAGCATTTGAGGTAGGCACTATTGCCAAATCAGTAGCGGTGGAGATTAAGTTGCAGCAAAAAGGAAGTATTGGTTCGGGGGTGATAATTGAGCGCAAGGGTGATATCTATACTCTGGTGACTAATGGACATGTGGTTTGTGGTGGTCAACGTTGTTCTGAACTGCCATCAGGAGAAAGCTATAGTCTGGGCTTGGCTGATGGACAATATTATAAAATCACAGGTTCAAGCATTAAATTATTGGGAAATGATTTAGATTTAGCAATTATTCGATTTCGGAGTAATCGCAACTATGCAGTGGCTAAATTATCTCCCCCTGGAAGTTTGAGAGTGACCGACCAGGTCTATACGGCTGGATTTCCTTTGGCCCAACCTGGATTTCGCTTTGGTGAGGGAAAGGCGATCGCAGTTGTCAACAAGCGACTAACAGATGATGCTGGTGGCTATACCGTTATTTATGATGCTACAACCTTACCCGGAATGAGTGGTGGTGGAGTATATGATAAAAATGGTTTGTTAGTAGCTATTCATGGGCAAGGCGATCGCTTTCAAGAAAACACCGAGGTTGAGGAGCAATCTAGAATTGGTCAAAAGATCGGTGTCAACCGAGGTATTCCAGTCCGCTGGTTAGTGCAAGGTTTAGCAGAAGCTGGCATCAATGTAAGTGTTACACCCTCTAGTATCAGAGGTACACGTCCACAAATCTCAGCTAGCGCTGATGAGCACTTTGTCACTGGCTTTAATAAACTCATTACTCCTGGTGATAATGTGTTGGCTGGAAAGCGGCTGGCTATTCAGAATTTCAGCAAGGCTATTCAGCTTAATCCTAAATATGGAGATGCTTACTTTCAAAGAGCTTATGTATACGAACAGCTTCAAGAATTTCCGCGATCGCTGGCTGATTATATTCAAGCGATCGCAATCAACCCTAAAGATGCCCAATCCCACAACAATCGGGGCATGTTGAAAGCTGAAAAACTGAATGATATCAAAGGAGCATTGGCTGATTACAACCAAGCTATCTCGATCGATCCTCAAGACTCCGAAGCTTACAACAATCGCGCCGTTCTGAAAAGAAACAAGCTAAATGATATTAAGGGAGCCTTAAATGATTACAATCAAGCTATCTCGATCAGCCCTAAATCGGCTCATTTCTACTACAATCGAGCCAATCTAAAAAAAGATAAGTTAGGTGATAACAAGGGATCATTGACTGATTACAATCAAGCTATCTCTATTAACCCCAATTATGTCAAAGCCTACACTAATCGTGGCATTCTGAAAGCTAGTAGATTAAATGATATACAGGGAGCATTAGCTGACTACAAACAAGCTATCTATATCAACCCCAAAGCGATTCAAGCCTATGGGGCTCGTGCCAGTCTGAAAGCTGAGAAGCTGAATGATCTATCAGGCGCACTTGCTGATTACAACCAAATTATCTTGATCGCCCCTAAATATTCTCCAGGCTACGGTGCTCGTGCCAATCTAAAAGCTAACAGACTAAATGATATACAGGGAGCATTAGCCGATTACAAACAAGCGATCGCTCTCAACCCCAAAGATTCTGATGCTTACTACAATCGTGCCATTCTGAAAAGAAACAAATTAAATGATTTCAAAGGAGCACTGGCTGACTATAATCAAGTTATCTCTATCAATCCTCAAGATGCCCAAGCCTATGGTATTCGTGGATTGCTAAAATACACTAAACTGAACGATCGGATTGGCGGCATTGCTGACATGCGCCAAGCAGCCAAAATAGCCAAAGCCCAAGGAGACACTGAATTTCAACAGGCTGCAATAACTACTCTCAAAGAATGGAACGTTAAGGAATAACTATTTATTTCAGGTATTGTCAGTATTCGCTGACAGCCAAGGAGACATTAAAAACCAGTCTTACAATCCCAATAGCTCCATCAACAGCATTATTGGGCGTGATTGTCGAGCAGATTTGCGATAAGCCAGCCAAAGTTGATTAGTAATAGCAGTGGTGGGTTTCAGCAATAATGTTAGATCTTTGATTTCTAGCATCTCGGTACATAAATAATCTGGCAATACACTAAATCCTAAGCCAGCCGAGATCGAATCCCGAATCATCCTTAAATCTGGCAATACCAAAGTAGGTGCAATATCTAACCTGCGGCCAAAAACCAACCGCCAAAACCGGCGAATAATTGGTAGTTCTTCACTGTAGGCGATCAAAGGCTGTTTTTTGAGCCATTGCTCTAATGTGGCCAAATCTCCAGTAGCAACATTGGGATAGATCGGCATCAAAGCACTGGGTGGCGCTACTAACCAAAAGTTTTCCTCGGCAATTAGCTGATACTCCAACTCAAACTTAGCGATTTTTTGGGTAGCGATGACGGCATCTAGTTTTCCTGATAACAACTGCTCGATGAGATCTGGTGCCAACCCAAACTTGATTCGATATTGGGTATTCCGCGAGAGTCGGGGTAATAATCGATCAGCAAAAAACTCTGGGGGTGTACCTAAGCGCAAGATTTGCGGAGTATTGACAGGTAATGATTGATCGGCGATTGCTTCGAGTTGTTCGATCGCGGCAATTACCTGGGTATAAAGGCTCTGTCCTTCTACGGTCGGCAACATTTTACGGGGCAGCCGCTGAAACAGTTGTTGCCCCAAAGCTGACTCTAATGCAGCCAAATGTTGACTTACTGCTGGTTGGGTCAAATGCAGTACTTGCGCTGCTCCAGAGACAGTGCCACTGCGATAGATTGCCACAAAGCTGCGATACCACTCTAAATTAACCATAAATATATTTATAGCAAGCCCTAGTTTTCATAATTGGTATTTTAGATTGATTCTGTTTAGGATGGGTACAGCAAGCTTCCCAACCCTTCTTCAATTTGAGGTAACGATCATGGCAATGCAACGAGTTTTATTTGTGCTAACTAGTCACGATACTTTAGGTGAAACTGGCCAGCCAACAGGTTTTTACTTAGCCGAAGTCACTCACCCCTATGCGGTTTTTGAAAAAGCTGGAATTCCGGTAGATTTTGTGAGCCCAAAAGGCGGCAAAGCACCCATGACCGGCGTGGATTTGACAGATCCCTTAAATAAGGAATTTTTGGATAACCCAGCAAAAATGGCAGCAGTGGAAAATACTCTGACCCCAGAAGCGATCGATCTCAGTAAATACAATGCCATTTTTTATTCTGGTGGACATGGCACCATGTGGGACTTTCCCCATCAGCCAGTGCTAGATAAAATTGCCGCCGCAATCTATGAACAAGGCGGCGTGGTTGGGGCTGTTTGCCATGGCCCATCAGGTCTGCTCAATATAAAACTATCTGATGGTAGCTATTTGGTCGCCGGGAAAAAGGTCGCTGCTTTTACCAATGAAGAAGAAGTAGCGATGAAATTAACGGAAGTGATTCCTTTCTTTTTGGCTGACAAGCTCGCAGAACGCGGTGCTACTCATACTAAGGCAGATAACTTCAAGACTAATGTGGAGGTGGCCGATCGACTAGTCACTGGTCAAAACCCTGCATCTGCTAAAGGAGTTGGCGAACAAATGGTAGCTTTAATGTCCTAACTATAATTTCGTTTGCAACATATCATCTACAAATAACAAAGACGCCTTTCATGCAAGTTCGGGTTGGCTATATTCGCATCGTGAACTGTGTCGCAATTTTTGTAGCCAGAGATCAGGGCTGTCTCTACAATACTGGCTGTGGCTCTTAAAGAACCACAGCCAGTATTGCTTATTCTTCCGCCGTCTCATCCACCTTCTTAGCCTTAATCACTGGCTTACCCAACGGCTCACCAGTAGATGTAGTAGGAGCCTTATGCTCCCAGGGCTTGCCAAAATGTTTCTTGTCACCACCGCCCGGAGGTTTACCCTTCACACCCTTAGGCCGCAGCGCCGCAATCATCTGACCAGTGCGAATCACCAAATCATCCCCTTGACGCAACACATCAAACTCCCAAAAATTGCCCACCATCTTTTCGGCGAAATCACCAATTAGCCGCAACTTAAACTGGCGAGGCTCAGTATCTTTCTTACGTGCAGCTTGGCGAATCTTCACAAACACCTCCTTTTTCTCCCGCGATTGGAAGACCACCTCACCCCGCACCGAGAAATAATTATCTGGAATTTCCATCGGCTCGGTTGGCACCGTTGCCCCATCTACCGGCTCAATTAGTTTGGGTTCCCAAATACCCATAATTTGCACATGGAGCTTGCCATCATCCTTGCGTACCCGAGGATACACTACCCATAGGTGAGACTCAGCCAGATCCAAATGCTTCTTGGCCAAACTCATGATCCGCCCTAACAGCACCGCATCAATTAGCGTGCCATCATCGGTGATCACTGAGCCTTTGGTGAACTCTTCTGCCGAAGCCAAGTATGCCCCCTTCACCAAACCGATTGCCCGATACTGCAACGGCTCACTGGCCATCGGAATCGGCATATTGCCACTCAGCTCAAACATCGGCAGCGGTGGCGGATAGTCTTTGGGCTTAACCGGTTTACTTGGACGAGGTTTAGCCACACCTTCAGGTTTAGGGCTTTCAACCTCTGTCTCAGATTTGGGTCGCTTCACCGGTTTATTGGGTCGAAGCGGAGCAGGTAATTGCTCGGGGGTAAGATTCTCGGAATTCATGGATAGACACCCTGGGGTTTACTCAACTAAAACAATGCTAGCAACAAAGATTGCTGACGGAAAGATTGCCAGCAACTAGTCGCCTCCATCTTAAAACCAGATCGTAAGTTTTAAACGCCGGTTTATCAACAGAATTTTTTAGGACGGCGTACCGGTAGTCTTGCGCTGCTTGCGACTCAGACTAGCCAACAGCTTCACCTTCACCGACTCAAACTCCTCCCGCAGATAGGCTCTGCTCAGCTTTTGCTGGTTAGAGCCTGGAGTGACCCGACTTTCTTGCAACCACTCTTGGAGTTTTTGCACCTTGGTGTGGGGAATTTTGCCCTTGATCACACTAACACAGCGATTCTCGCCATCTAGCCCAAAAAACAGCAGGCGGTAAGATTGGGTTTCAGCCAATACACGTAGAGTGCTGTCGCTGGTTTGCTTTTTCAAATCAAGATAAGAAGGCAACAGACGATGCTGCTGATCGTTGTGAAACAGCGCTGCAATCCACAGCAGCATCGGATGAGGATTCGCAATAAACAAAAACTGACAGTGGGGTGGATGTTTTTTGTAATATTCGATTTCTTCCCGCGAGAGCATAATCCAGAGGGTGGCACTCACCTCGCCCTCATATTCCATCAAACGGGGAAACACAATCTCGGCGCGGGGCTTATCGACCGGCCAAGTAGACTGTAAACACAGGTCATCCAGACTTTTAATATCGGTGGCTTTGGCCGCTCTACGGCTGTTGGCAGTGCTAGAAGCAGATAAGTAATTTTGTTCAATCCGCTCGATCGACTGCAAAATATCTTCTACATTCGGCGGACGATTACGCACATCCTTGGCCATACAGGCCATCACCAGCTCTTGCAGTTCCTGGGGAATCACCAAGTTTGGCCCTACTTCCTTAAAAGTTTTGGGCGGAGTTTTGTGATGGGCATTAAACCAGCCTTCAAAAGAGCTGCTGGTGGGGCGAATCGGCAGTTCACCACTGAGCATCTGGAACATCATAATGCCCAGACTATAAATATCCGATCGATTATCTAAGGTCTTGCCTTCCATCTGTTCTGGCGAACAGTAAGCCGGAGTACCCATAAAGCCGGTGGGCGAATCATCCGATCGCAGTAGGGCAATCCCAAAATCTAACACCTTCACAAAGTCTCCCAAAGTGGGGTTGTGAGTAACAATAATATTGCTGGGTTTGATATCGCGGTGGATCACCTGACACAAATTGCCATCGATTTCGATGCCATCATGGGCGCAGTCTAGCCCCAGACAAATTTGGCGCAAAATATTAAAAAAGCGCGGCAGTGGCATTGGCTTTTTATGGATCACATCTTTCAGGCTTTCACCATGCAAAAACTCCATCACATAGAAAGGCACTTCTAGGTCATCTAAACCGTAGTCTCGCACCTTAACGATGTGAATACTGTTTTCACCCAACAAGGCACTAATGGTGGCCTC